>JAPLJS010000111.1 GCA_026388545.1 Deltaproteobacteria bacterium | reverse complement strand
TCGACAAAAACAAGCTGGATCGTGAATTATATGGTGTGTTACTGAAGAATTTGATTTGCGAGCGGTATAATCATTTTGATCCTGACATCGATGCTCGCACAAGCCAATATGTCCCTGTAGAAAAGTGGTTAATCTCAAAGGATGTGCTCAATACATTACCCCCCTCCCATAACGTGTATCATCTTGAGAGGTAGAACACTGTCCGTTTTTACTGCTCCACACCCCCTGTGCCCCGCGTCGGTACTCTCATTCTTGTAGTTCCTCCACTTGAATTTCTCCCTTTTTTATATGCATTCGAATAATACTAACGCAACAGCATCTCTTGACCGGCAATAAGCGTACGTAATGTCTCGGAAACGACCTCCTTGTGTTCTGCCATTACGAGTTTGATCTTCCTGTCTTTGCCGGTAATCAAATTACCCAGGGCGATGCCGTCGATATCCAGGAAACACCCGAGCAGTCTGGGGGCGTGCGCCTGCAAGAGGTTTTCAATATGCCGATAAAAACGCTCGGCGCCATCGTTGGAAAATAAAAGCAGCCTTGAAACCCGATCTCCATAGGGGGAATCTTTGCGTTCCCGGACATTCGCAATCCCCTTTTTTTCGTTTTCCAGCTTATCAACGATCGCTTCGAATCCATATCGGATCTGTCCCCTGAGCCTGGCTTTTTGGAGCACTTTTTTCAGCGGGTCACTCATCGTGATCACTGAGACATCAAGATTACCACCAGGCCAGAGTTTTACAGTACGGGCCATCAACGTCTGACGGATGGTCTCGGCAGTGTTATCGGCTTCCAACTGCCTGGGAAACCGGATATCCGACAGGTTCATGTAATGTGCCTCCTCTTCTTTTAACCAACCCATGTAACACATTCATTAATATCCACCCTTTTTCTCTCAAAGGTATTGAGGGGAAAATCCTGATCAGGATATCCTATGGCAACGCCGATGATGATTCGCCGGTCTTGGGGGATCAAGGCACATTTTCTCAGAAGGCCAGGATAACCGACAGACGCTGCCATAATACACGTACCAAGTCCTCTATCGTAGGCTAAAAGACAGACAGTCTGAAGGATGAGGCCGATATCGAGCATGGCGTATTCAATGCGTACATCCTTTGAAACGCAGGCAACTAAAAGACACGGAGCGCCGAATAACAAGGCCATTTCTTGATAGAGTCGTTTGCGGCCTTCCTTGTCTTCCCGTTCAATACCCAGATTTGTCAGCATGATTTTCCCGATTTCCCCATACCGCTTTTTCATGTGTTCAGGCCAGACCTCCGGCATGGGGACATCGAGAGCAAAGGCTTCACCATTGTCCAGCTTTTCGCGATTTGCCTTTTTGAATTCTTCCAGCGGTTTCCCACTCAATACGTAAAATTCCCAGGGCTGTGTATTCCCCCAGGACGGCGCCCAGCGCGCCGACTCCAGAATCTCCCGTAAGATATCTCTGGCTATCTCTTTTGTTTCAAACTTCCTAATACTCCTTCTGCCAATCACTGCAGATACCAGTTCCATTTTTGCCTCCTTATTTTTCTGAGAGTTCTGCTATTTTTATCTCTTTATTTCTTACCCACGGAGGCAAGATAGATAGTGAATTCATCCTGTCCGTCAATCCTGAGGAGTTTGTCTATCCCTTCCTGATCATAAGCAGCCATAGCACAGGTTCCTGCACCTATTGCTTCACAGGCAAGATAAAGATTCTGGCAGACATGACCGGCGTCAATCGCAATGACCTTGTGGGCGGCGATATCATAGCGCCATTCCATCCTGTAGGGTATGGTTGTCCAGATAAAGGTAACGGCCGCTTCTCCCGGATAGTGTTGACCAAGAACAGCCTGAACAATCTTGCTATTCAAATTCTCTTCAGTAAATTCAAACAGGAGTTGATGTTCAAGAGGAAGGTAACGGTAGATACCCTGATCAAGACCCTGGACATTCAAAACACAGAGATATGTTTCAAGTGCATGGCGGCAGCCGGCAGAAGGAACCGTTCTTAACGCATGACCGGGATCAAGTTTCTGTTTTATTCCCTGGGTAGCCCACAAAAGGAAAGACAATTCTTCACGTGAGAGCGGTTGATTGCTATAGGATCTGCGGCTTTCACGGTTTTTGATAGCAGTTTTAAGATCGATCTTGCCGATATCTTTGAATTGGTCGTATTGGGGAAGGTCAATTCGCTTGGATTCTTTTGCGTAATGTTTTTCAAGAGGAGGAGGCGCAACTCCTCTGTTCTGATCAGTTTGAGAAAAATCAATGACCTTGCGGAGGCTGTCTTTTAGAAATAATCGGTATTTTTTCGTGAGTTCTTTGTCCATTTTGTCGATCAATATGAAACTGCTGCCATTCCCGTACTTTTAACCTCTTCTTGCAATCCTTTAGGATTTATTGGTCTTATGGATTGAGGATAAGGAAAAGAACCGAGAATGTCAACGCAATAAGTGACGAGGAATGAAAGGAGAGAAAACTCTGATTATTTGTGTGCCTACGAGTCCTCAGGGATGGTAAGTGAAATATTTTGACGATTTGCGGTTTAAACGTGTTGTTTACAAAAGAAGAATAATAGAACAAGCAATGTGGAGGTATGAATGAAAATTATTTCAGAAGTTTGGATGAGATGTTGACAGTTTGGGAGCACACCCACGAGGGGAAGGTCCCGCTGTGAGAGCGGAACACTTCCCCCCGTGGGAAGAAGGGTCGATTCTAAAAGTTACAAGGATTCATCATTTTACTTTTTCCCGCCGAATAACTGCGTATTTATATCAAGCTGTATAGTCCACTTCCATTTGCCGTTGATGTCTTGATCATTAAACCATACGGGTCCGGTGAGAAGGGATATATCTTTTGTGAAATAGTAATAAAGACCAACGCCGCCGCCGCCAATAGCGTTCTTTTTAGAAGCGTAGTCAGCGGCCAGGACAATTCTATTGAACTCATTGCCGTCCTTGTCCTTTACAGGGAGGAATCCACGATCGAACGCAACCATAAAGCCGTAATTTTCTTTGTCTCCTTTGCCGTTTTTTAGCACGGAATCGTTGCCGATGTATGGTCCCGCAGAGAGCCTTCCCACATAAGGTATGGTCTTGCCGATCACTCCATACACGATATTCTGGTTGGTACTATTAGAGGCCTGACCGGCTTGCGCGCTATTCTTATGGGTCCCCACATTGAAAATTCCCACTTGCAGCGTCGGCGCCCAGCTACCCAGCGCTCCTTCAGGCGCGCCCATTTTGGCATTGAAATACGCGGGATAATCTGATGGCTGCAAGTAGTCTATTCCGACCTCCATCTGAAATTTTTCGAAGGGGAGCACGCCTATAGTAAGTCCTGCATCCATCGGGAGGGAATTATTGATGCCAGGTTCATCGGACGTTTTTCTGGCAACGCTGAAATAGTTATCCACGCCTATATGGAGGACGCCATAGGACTGAATGTCCGGAGTCATGGGTGTCCAGTAGGTCGTTGACGGCGTTGCATGTGCGATCCCCGATAAGAAAACCGATAAAACAAAATTAATCATCATTACTTTTACAAATTTCATAATGTTCTCCTCTCTTTTCTATGCCGCGTTTTATAGGCGTAGCAGCCTCTTAAAGCGGGCGAGTTTAATTTACTTATTGTACTGAAGCCGATCGGATGAATGCAGTCAGCCTCAGTATGACCTGTAGAAGACTGCATAATCATTAAATATCAAAATACATGTCATTCCCGCGCAGGGATTCCATTCCTGCCTTTTTTCGTCTTGAGGTGCATCGCCTTCTTTGGATGGCATCATGGCATACCTCTTATAATTTTCATGAAGATATGAACTGCCTTGTATATTTGATGAAAGAAAACCACATACGTTTCATCGTTGTTTAACCGATCGCCTTGCCGCCTTTTTCTCCGGTGCCAATCCGGATAACTTCGGGGAGGTCCAGGATAAAGATCTTTCCATCACCGATCTCACCCGTCCTGGCCCCCTTGATGATTGCCTGGATCGTCGGCTCTACAAAATCTTCGTTTACGGCGATTTCGAGTTTTATTTTTTTCAGCAGGCTTCCCACTTCCTTGGCCCCGCGATAGACCTCTGTCACTCCCTTTTGTCTTCCCCGCCCGAGAACATTGGATACAGTCATTAAATTGACTTCCGCCTCCTCGAGCGCTTTCATCACTTCATCCAGTTTATGCGGTTGTATAACAGCAACAATATATTTCATTTTCCGTACCTCCTATTCAATCAGTGTGTAGCCAGATTCGCTGTGCTGGGTCAGGTCGAGCCCAACCAGTTCCGCTTTCTTCTCAACCCTCATTCCAATGACAGCATCGACCAGTTTGAAGATGATCACAGTCATAACGACAGCAAAAATGACAGCGGCCACTACAAGGAGGCATTGAATCATGAACTGGTGCGCATTGCCGAAAAGCAGCCCATCCGCACCGGCTTCATTGACAACCTTTTCAGCAAAAAGACCCGTCGCAAGGGTTCCCCAAATGCCGCCCACGCCATGGACACCAAAGACATCGAGAGAATCATCGTATTTAAAAATAGCTTTTATTTTCGCGCAGGCAATGTAACAAAATATACTCACCAAAATGCCGATAAACAGGGCGTTTATGGGAGTAACAAAACCACAGGCGGGCGTGATGGCGACGAGTCCGGCAACGGCCCCGGTGGCACAGCCTAAGGCTGTCGGTCTACCGCCGACTATCCATTCAATCATAGGCCATGTGAATGCAGCCGCTGCCGTAGCTGTGTTGGTTGTAATGAATGCATTGGCGGCAAGTTCATTTGCCGCCAGGGCGCTGCCCGCATTGAAGCCGAACCAGCCGAACCAGAGGAGCCCCGCACCAAGTATTGCGAATGGCATGTTATGGGGTTTATAGGTTATCCCGTTCTCGGTCCCGACCCTTTTGCCTAACAGGATGGCCAAAACCAGAGCGGAAACGCCCGAACTGGTGTGAACAACAATTCCGCCCGCGAAGTCCAGGGCGCCGAGATTCTTCAACCAACCGCCCGTCCCCCAGACCCAGTGTCCTAATGGATCATAGACAAAAGTTGCCCAGAGGATCGTAAAAACTAAAAAAGCGGAGAATTTCATCCTCTCGGCATACGCACCGATCATCAAAGCCGGTGTAATCACGGCAAACATGCACTGGAAAATCATGAATGCCGAATGGGGAATTGTCGCCGCGTAGTCTGCGTTCGGCGCTCCCCCTACTCCCTTAAGGGCAAACCAATCAAGGTTCCCAATGATTCCTTTTATATCGGGACCAAAGGTCAATGAGTAGCCCCACAACATCCATTGCAGACTAATCATTGCCAAAATGATGAAACACTGCATTAAAATAGATAGAACATTTTTTCTCCGCACCAGGCCGCCATAAAAAAAGGCCAATCCCGGCATCGTCATGAGCAGAACCAGCGCTGTAGAGGTGAGTACCCATGCTGTGTCTCCTGTATTCATTTCTTTTTCCTCCTTCACAAGTGATTTGAAACCATCTATGTCCAATAATCGTGCCACGGTGAAAAAAGAGGAGGAAGATGAACTGTAACAATTGAAAATAAAAGACGAATCAATCATATCCATAGAATATGACAGATCGAAGGACAGCGTGAGTGAAGCATACAAAAAAAGTATGGAAAGGGACGTTTGTTACAAAATTGTATTATAATAGACGACATGAGGTGAGACAGATTCCCGATAGCCCCCAGAATCTACTGGCTGTTGGAAACCTGATGAATACTGCCTTATTTGACAGATTGAAATATGAGGAAGATCTCCACGCTCCCGCACGTGGAACGACATCTCTCACCGATGGTAAGAGATTTTCTAAATCCGGTTATTATGATGTTATACCTACTTATCAACGCTCTTGATTTCACAGACGGGTCATCTGTTATTTAGTCGAGTGGCGAGAGGGAATTTCACCCTCGCGCTCTCCGAGAGCCGGATGAACCTCTCGATTCATCCGGCTCTTATTGTCCAGCCTAACGGCTTTGCTTTATTCACGAGGCTCCTCCCATTTCTGGTTGACCCGCAAATATAGCCAGACAACGCAGCCCCTTCGGTCCAGTTCCATTACAGAACCTTCCTTCCTACTACGGGCTGCTCCGCCCCCGTGCCCCGCATCGATACTCTCATTCTTGTGGGTCCTCCACTTGAATTTCTCCCTTCACATCGGAACGACAGGTTCCCACGTTCCACCCAAAAGCCCGGATCAGGTTCGCGCTACCCTTATGCCGGATGCCGCCCAAGCAGTAACCAGGCACCTCTTGGACTTATCCTGGAGTCCTTCAAGTACCCCAGTTCTGACATCGTCCATCTCGTTTCGACACCACAGAAGTAGTTCGCTTGCGCTCGCCTCCCTGAACCTTACCTGACAGGACCATTGCCCTGCCTTTTCCTTAACGCTCACCACAATGGCTCTTTACCCCTGCAGCTTAAGGTGATTTGAAGACTAGCTCCTGCAAGCCGACTTCGAGGGACCTCCCCTCATCTCTTGGGCAGCCTCGTGGCACACTTGAAGTCGAGATTTGCGGTTGATGCGTTTGTGTATCAGCTTTCATCCCGTTATGCGCAGGAGTGATCAAAGAAAAAATGAAATGCGCTGGTTATTGGTGTCACCTACCAAAGTGTGATAATTGGACTTATGCGGCATTGTTGATTACGGATTGCTATACGCAATATATTCTGACTTCGACGCTTTATATCATTTTTAAAGAGGGAAGGAGTAAAGGCTAGATGGGTAGGTTTCTCAGATCTAAGCTACGTTGAGGTACTTGTCACGTTCTTTGGACTCGATGAAACGAAGCTTTGCCTGCTGCTGATGCCCAACTATTTTGGCCTGAAGCTTCATTCTGAGAAATCTCCTCGTAATCGATCCCATTTCAAAGGGAGTGAGAGGCCGGGTGACAACGTTAACTCTATTCGCCCGAATGGCTGTGAAAATCGATTCTAGATTCTTTTCCGCATAGATCAATGAATATGTGGTACCAAACTGGGAGAGGAAGTGGGCATCTGAATTTCCGATGAGGGGAAATCCGTGGGATTGACATACTTCTAAAGCCTTCTGGTTGAAGTTAATCCTGGTAGAATAGAAATGGCAGTATTCAAGGGCATCAAAAAGGTGCCGGTGCTTCAAAAGGCGTCATATCAACTCGAACCCAAAAAAAAAGCGTTCCGCCGCTGAAGACGAAACGCTTTTTTACTGATTACTGATCAAGAAATTGAGAAGCTACCTCTTCTCTTTCTTCGCAGGCTTGGCTTGCTTCTTGGCTGGTTCAGGGGCAGCGGCTAATTCCTTGAAAGCTGCGTCCCACCTGTCGATAATGGCCTTCAGCTCACCTGCTTTCGCCTTGGCGCCTGCCGGATCAGTGGCGATCATATCTTTCGCCGCTTTCAGACCGTCCACAAAGGCTTTGGTATCAGCTTCCCAGGCGTCTTTCTTGTCCTTCATCTTCTTCTCGACACCCTTGGCGGCGGTTTCGAAGTTTTTCCAGCCTTCTTCCAGGCCGGCAACGGCGGCGTTCACTTCATCGGTTATGGCCTTCTTACCCGCTGCGGCAGCGCCGGCAGCCTTCTCGAAGGCGGCCTTGGCATTGACATAACCCTGCTTGGCTTCCTCGTACTTCTTCTCGTTCATCTTAGCTTCTGAGGTGTCCCAGAGATTCTTGGCAGCACTGAAATCGGTGGCGGCATACTTGTCAGCGCCTGCGGCAACGGCGGCGTCCATAGCGGCCTTGGCGGCCGACTTCTCAGCATCGGGTGGTTTTGCACAGCCGATGAAGACCAGGGCCAGCGCAAGAACCATCATAAACGATACTGCATACTTGAAATGCTTCATAACTTTACTCCTCCTCTTTAAATGATTGTATGGCTCATAACTAAAAAGTCGCTTTTTTTTATACCTTTTTCAGAGGATGTCAAGGTATTTTTAGGTATGGGGCTTGGGATCCAGGATGAGCGGGACATCCGCCACTATCGGGGATACACCGCGGATCATTATGGGGGATTTAAGTACAGTTCGGGAATCTCTTCAATACCAATATATCTTGATTATTGAATTCCTTCATATCAATCAATGTTGAGGGTTTGTGAATTACAAGAAGATAGAAATCTTTTCCCTTAAGAAATAATTGAACTACTCAAACCTTGCGTCTTTCAAGTGGCATTCAGTAAATCTGTCGATTGGAAGACTGTCACGAGCAGCAGCTGTTGATGATAGTTTTATCTCTATTCCGTGCTGCGGAAAGTGCGCCGGCGCTATCAAGAGTGATATAGTCAGCAGGGTGGTTGGATCTGGCAAGCTCCTTGACAAGGGTGGTTTTCCCCGTCTGCCGTGCACCTCTTAGGAAAACGATAGGTGTATCGGACAGAGCCTCTAAAATTGTCGATGTAATGTTTCTTGCGATCATGGCGTGTAATTTTACCAAATGATGGTAAAATACAACCAAAATCTGAAAAATATATTCTGTGATGTTGAATGGATGGGTGCATTTTGACATGCAACATATCAGGAAGATGTTTATAAAGTCGTAAAGATGCTCAGGCATAATTGATTATTTCTGGATGAAGATTGTATCCCTGATTAAACAAGCTAAACATTGCTTTAGGATGTCGTGAATACATTTGTCTGTCAAGGCATTCTTGTAAACAAGCAGTACCCTGTTGAACCAATACAATATGACTATGGAACATCAAGGATAAATATCGGATTACAAAAAAGTACATTATCATATTTGACGACCTCGTAAAAAGTAAAAATTCCTGTCACTCCCGCGGAGGCGGGAGTCCAAAACTATTTAATATTAATGGATTCCCGCTTTCGCGGGAATGACAATTTAAGGTAAAATCCGACTTTTTGCGAAACCATCAAAATTAGAGAAATAAAAATCTCGTTATCTTGTGAGGGGGTTTCGTTAAAAGTATTCTACTGAGCGTTGGATATAACAATTGACTGGAGAAGAAGGTATTTCAACGTTATGTTCTTTGCAAGTGGTGTTGCAACGCCGCCTGGATAAATTTACTGAAGAGGGGATGGGGGTTCGTCGGGCGCGATTTAAATTCGGGGTGGAACTGGCATCCCAAAAACCACGGATGGTCTTTGATCTCCACAATCTCCACCAGACGGCCATCCGGTGACATTCCCGTGATATGGAGCCCCTTTTCCACAAGGATATCCTTGAATTTGTTATTTAATTCATAACGGTGGCGGTGCCGTTCGCTGATTTCACCGTTTTCGTAAGCATCAAAGGCGAAGGATTCATTCTCCAACAGGCAGGCATAGGCCCCCAGCCTCATGGACGCCCCCATTTCCGTAACACTCCTCTGCTCAGGGAGATAATCGATCACCGGATACGGGGTCTCCTCGTCAAATTCGGAGCTGTTCGCTTTTTCAAGGCCGCAGATGTGGCGGGCATACTCCACCACGGCAAGCTGCATCCCCAGACAGATACCGAAATAGGGGATACGATGCTCACGGGCATACTGAATAGCCGTAATCATCCCCTCGATGCCCCTCTGTCCGAATCCTCCGGGAACAAGGATACCGTCGGCGCCGTCGAGGCAGTGGGCGATCCCTTCTTTTTCTATCTTTTCCGAATCGACAAAACGCAGATTTACCCTGCAGTTGTTTGCGATGCCCCCGTGAACCAAAGCCTCATTCAGGCTCTTGTAGGAATCCGTCAAATTTACATACTTGCCCACGATGGCGATACGCACTTCCTGGGGAGGATGATTGATCTTCTGCACCACCTCCTCCCACGCCTCCAGGTGGGGCCGACCGGTCCAGATGTTCAGGAGGTCCACTATCTTTTCGTCCACCCCCTCCCGGTGAAACACGAGGGGAACTTCATAGATGCAATTGACGTCCTTTGCCGTAAATACCGCGGAAACTTCGACATTGCAGAAAAGGGCTATTTTGGACTTGATATCGTCGGAGAGAAAATCCTCCGTCCGGCAGAGCAGAATATCCGGTTGGATGCCAATCTCACGGAGGGCCTTGACGCTGTGCTGGGTCGGCTTCGTCTTGACTTCCCCGGCAGTCTTTATGTAGGGAACCCATGTGAGGTGGATAAATATGGCGCTCTCCTTCCCCACTTCGTTCCGGAATTGCCTGATCGCTTCCAGGAAGGGAAGACTCTCAATGTCTCCGACAGTCCCGCCGATTTCTACAATGGCAACGTCGAAGCCGCTCGCGCTCGCTTTGATGTAATCCTTGATCTCATCGGTTATGTGGGGGATAACCTGAACCGTCTTCCCGAGGAAGTCGCCCCTTCTTTCTTTTGATATTACGGAGAAATAGACTTGCCCTGTTGTCAGATTGTTGCATTTTCCCATGCGGGTACAGGTAAACCGCTCATAGTGCCCTAAATCCAGGTCTGTCTCGGCGCCGTCATCGGTCACAAAGACCTCGCCGTGCTGGAACGGGCTTAACGTTCCCGGATCGACGTTGATGTACGGGTCCAGCTTTTGATTCGTAACGCTGAGACCCCGGCATTCAAGAAGGGCCGCAATAGATGCCGCCGCCAGACCTTTGCCGAGAGATGAAAGGACGCCGCCCGTTACAAATATGAACTTTGTCTTCATGACCACTCCTTGACGACACTGCACTACATTGCCCTTCACCCCGCTTAAAGCAAGCGGGGTGAAGGGCAGACTTTAATGCTTATACCTTATAATATGGGTAAATATCTATCAATTTCGTACTGACTCACATGGGTCCTGAAACGATCCCATTCTACTTTCTTGTTTTCAATGAATTTCTGGAAGATGTGATCCCCCAGGGTTTCCCTGACGAGCTTGCTCTTTGATACCAATGTCAGCGCCTCATATAAACTTCCCGGCAACGAGGTAATGCCCGCCTTTTCCCGGGCGTTCTCATCCATTTCAAAGATATCTTCCTCAATAGGTTCGGGGAGGGGGTAATTCTTTTCGACGCCCTTCATACCGGCCGCCAGCATCACGGCAAAGGCCAGATAGGGATTGCATGCCGGATCGGGAGAACGGTACTCGATGCGTGTTGCCTTCTCTTTCCCCGGTTTATACATGGGAACGCGGATCATGGTAGAGCGGTTTCGACGCGCCCAGGAGACATACACGGGCGCCTCATAACCGGGCACCAGGCGTTTGTAAGAATTTATCCACTGATTGCAGATGGCGGTAATCTCCGGTGCATGGGTCATCAAACCGGCGATATAGCTTTTGGCCATCTTGGACAGATGGTATTTGTCCTTTCCGTCAAAGAAGGCGTTCTTGCTCCCTTTGAAAAGGGACTGATGGGTATGCATCCCGCTGCCGTTCTGGCCGAAGATGGGCTTTGGCATAAAGGTGGCATAGACGCCGTTCTGTCGGGCAATCTCTTTGACCGCTGTTCGATAGGTCATTACCTTGTCAGCCATCGCCAGGGCATCGTCATAACGGAGGTCTATCTCATGCTGGCTCGGCGCCACTTCATGATGAGAATATTCCACGCGGATTCCAAGATCCTGCAGGGCGAAAATTGTCTCACGCCTCAGGTCAGTTGCCCGGTCTACGGGTAGGCCGTCGAAATATCCGCCCTGATCCAGGAATTCCGTTTCGCTGTCATTGGCGAAATAGAAATATTCCAATTCCGGACCGACATTGAAGGTATAGCCCATGTCACCGATCTTTTTGAGCATCCGCTTTAGGGCATAGCGTGGGTCGCCTTCATACGGTGTGCCGTCGGGGTTCAGAATGTCGCAGATCATCCGCGCCACGGGTCGATCGGAAGGGCGCCAGGGAATCAATTGGAAGGTTGTGGGATCGGCCATGGCGATCATATCACTCTCTTCGATGCGGGCGAATCCCTGAATCGATGAACCATCAAAGCCCATGCCTTCTTCCAGTCCCTCTTCCAGTTCGGATGGCGTGATGCTGAAAATCTTCTGCATCCCCAGCACATCGGTAAACCAGTATTGGATAAAACTGACTTTGCTCTCTTTAACCGCTTTCAGGACATCATTTTTCGTTTTACATGTAAACATAACATACTCCTTTCTTGTTAAGATTTTTATTTCACTTAATCAAACACTTAAATTTGTTTTTTATGGTTATTATCTTTGATGACCTCATAAGAAGTAGCAGGTCTTCCCCTTTTCCGTTATTCCAACGGTTTGTTTTCAATGAGCCGCCAGACCCCCGTTGGGCATGCCCCGGCACAGAAACCGCAACCGATGCACCTGTCGTCGTTGACGCTGTATTCGAAGGCGTCATTGTCCAGTTGACGTCTTGCAATCGCACTTTGCGGACAGATTGTTTCACAGAGACCGCAATCCCGGCATGCCCCGCAGGAAGCGCACTGTGATGCACAGGATGCCGGATCATCAAAAGTGAGGATGCGGGGATCATAGTATTCCAGCTTCACCCGATCCGGATCAATGGGGGGCAACTTATCAAAGGTCTCGTACCGCCCTTTCAGCACATCATCGATGGCCGTCGCCGCAAGGCGTCCCGCGCCGATGGCGTCCGTCAAAAGACCCAGTTTGACGGCGTCACCGATGGCAAACACATGGGGATCACTGCTCTGAAAGTGGTCGTCCACAACAATAAATCCTCTGTCTGTGGCCATATTCTCCGGTAAAAAATCCAAATCAGGCTGATCGCCGATGGACACAATGACCGTATCTGCCGGCAGTACTTCCCCATCCGCCAGCAGAACTCCTTCTTCGGTAATGGCTTTTGTAAACCTGGGCCAGAGGAACTTGGCTCCTGCGGCTTCAGCGGCCTTTCTTTCCTTTCCATACGATGCGGGTTCCTGGATATCGATGAGGGTCACCTCTTTCGCTCCCAGACGCACAGCCTCCGCCGCGGCATCACAGCCCACATTGCCCGCTCCGATGACGACAACCTGTTTCCCAACTTTGACATGGTCCACCCTGCTGTTTCTGAGGAAATCGAGTGCGGGAATCGCCCTCTCATTCCCGGGGACAGGGATCATCCGCGGTTTCTGCGCTCCCACGGCGATTACAATGAAATCATACTTTTCTTTGAGCTGTAAAAACTCCTCCTGTGTCAAAGGATGTTTCACATTGATGTGGCTTATCTGTTCGCTCACCCGGTTCAATTCATGCTCAACTACCTCGTCGGGAATGCGGCTGCGGGGAATCATATCGGTAATCTTGCCGCCGAGACGATCACGCATCTCGTAAATATGCGGCTCATGTCCCTTCATCCACAACTGCCAGGCAACGGAAAGCCCCGATGCGCCGCCGCCGATGACCGCGATCTTCTTACCCGTCTTCGGGGCGGGTTCCGGCGTCTGTGCCTTCAAACTGGCCCTGCCCAGCAGCGAGACATCCACCGAAGGGAGCCGGTCTGTCTGGCGAGTACAGTTCTCCATACAGAGATTCGGACACAGATACCCGCACACGGTTGCAGGGAACGGTGTATAGGAGAGCGCGAGATCCACGGCTTGCTCTATCAACCCCTTGCGGATCAGTTCCCACCGCTTTTGCACAGGGATACCGGTGGGACAGTGGGCCTGGCAGGGCGGCAGGTACTTGTCGTTTTCCCAAACAGGTACAAAACGACGCAATATACCTGTTGTGATCACGTCGATGGGACATCTGTCCATATCAGAGAGATCACCAATCAGTCCCCTCGGACCCAGTTCCCGATCCCAGACTTCTTTACGGAATTGGTTCATACGCCGTGAAGTCCCGCCAAACTTTTCATGAGGCTTACGGACCACGAGGAGCTGCCACTGTTCCCGGTTGTCGGTCAGAATCGGATACAATTCAGAACGGTCGATGGTATCGAGAAAATCCTTTATATTGAAGGTCAGCCACTGCCATTCGTCATCGTCGGGTTTTGTCAGCCGTGCGTCTGCGTCACTGTATCCTTTATGATGCCCCCGGAAGAAGATCTTCCCCCCCACCATTCCGACGCATGGGCGGTAACCGAGGACGTTATCAGTTCGGGACGTATCATACCCACAGACAACAGCGATCCCTCCGGCCATGAACTCGGCAAATGAGTCTCCCACGCTTCCCAACACCCACAGTTCCGGAGGATCAAAACGGGGGTTATGCTTTGTCATGGTCATAGCCCGCGCCCCGGTGTCGCCTGCAACAAAAATCTTGCCCTGTGCCATGGCATTTCCCGCACCGTTGGTTGCATTGCCGCGAACAACGATATGGGCGCCGGCGTTCAGCCAGCCCACATCATCGGAGACAGGCCCGATAACGTCAATAAATGTGTTGGGAAACCCCATGGAACCGAGCCGCTGTCCGGAAGTTCCCAGCACTCTTACCGTAACGGGGTCTATCCCCGTTTTCCACAGGCGGCCGCCGATACCGTGTTGACCATGGGCAATAATTTCTATATACCGATGCCCGTCACTGACGGCTTTCTGGATACGCTCTTCCAGAATCCTTGAATCGACCCTGATACCTTTTTCCATACCGGGGACGATGATTGTTGGTTTGTTTGACATGAAGACTCCTTATACAACGAACCTAATGCTGAGCCGCTCGGCGGCGTGATGGTCCGCAATGCCGATGGCGTCGGACATGCCGATGGGAAGCGACGTGGAGCGACCCAACGGTGCGACGATCTTTTTCAATTCCGTGTCAAAGCTTAAGAAGACTTCCACAAGACGTTCGGCTACCTTCTCCGGGTCGAGTCGTCGATCCAAACGGGGGTCCTGGGAAGTAATTCCTTTCGGGCAGATACCGATATTGCAAATGTTGCAGCGATCGCTTTCTGAACCGAGGCATCCGGCCGCGGCTTGCATCAGGTACTTTCCCGACTGTACACCGCTTGCCCCCATCATGATCAGGGCGGCTGCATTAGCCGCCAAGTTGCCGCTCTTACCGATGCCGCCTCCGGCAAAGAGAGGAATCTCGTTTTGTTTTCCGAGCTTGACCAGGTTCAGATAGGCGTCCCGGATATTGCTGGCGATGGGATGACCCATATGATCCATGGAAACATTATAGGCCGCTCCGGTGCCTCCATCCTCCCCGTCTATCGCCAGGCCAGCCGCGTAAGGATTCCGTGTCAAATTATTGAGAACCGCCAGGGCCGTACTGGTTCCGGAAATCTTCGGATAGACCGGCACCCGGAAGCCCCACGCCATGTACATGGACTGGATCATCTTGGCGACGGACTCCTCAATGGAGTATTTCGTCTGATGGGTGGGCGGACTGAGGAGACTAACACCGGCAGGCACACCACGAATGGCGGCAATCAGTTTATTTACCTTGTACCACATCAAAAGGCCGCCATCGCCCGGTTTAGCTCCCTGGCCATATTTGATTTCGATGGCACAGGGGTCTTCTTTCATCTCAGGAAGTGCATGGATAATCTCATCCCAGCCGAAATAACCGCTGGCAATCTGGAGGATGACATATTTCAGAAAACGGGATCTGAGGAGCCTCGGCGGGCAACCTCCTTCGCCAGTGCACATCCGCACAGGCATTCCCAGCTCTTCATTCAGATAGGCGACTCCCATCTGAAGACCTTCCCACATGTTGGGGGAGAGGGCACCGAATGACATGCTGCCGATGATGAGAGGATAAATCTCTCTTATCGGGGGTATCCATCCGTTTTCCCGAGTGACCTTTAAAACCTCCTCCGGCGGCAAAATCCGCCCCAAAAGAGTTCTGAGTTCAAACTCGTGCCTTCCCGCGTCCAAGGCAGGGTCGGTGAGCATGGAAATACGAATAAATTTGATCTGGTCGAGAACACTTCCCGGCACATTGCGGCGTCCGCCCCTTCGCCGCGGGACTCCACCGACATTAATATGGTAGCGCAGTTTATCGATTTCCTCGTTGTGGACGGGTATAATGGCATTGTTCGGACAGACGAGATTGCACATCCCGCACCCCACGCAGGCGTGGGCCGGATCTGTACGCTGGTCAATACCGTGATAGACACTAAAGAGATTTCCGGGCTTTTCCTTCAAACCGATGGAAATGTTTACCATCCGCTTCCTGTGAACGCCCAGTTCAATAGCCCGAACGGGGCAGACCGTCGTACAACTCCCACAGAGAGTACATTTCTCTTTACTCCAGAGAATGCGCCAGGGAAGGTCTTTTGTGCTTAATGTAGATGGGGTGATGCATCCCCTTGATTCCATATCTCCACCTCCCGACGTTCTGGACCTACTGAAACGGTATCGTATTTCATGGGTTGAAAATCCTTACTTTTATCCCGCGCTGGAATTGTTGCATCAAGCCCGCACATTTCAGACGAAAAAGCGAACATTCCCGGATTGCCGCCGACAATACCGGGGCGCAATTTTTTGCTGTCTTGAACCATGAAGAGGGTTTTATCCGGTAGACAGCCGATAACACAGTTCGGACCGTCAATAATCAAGGGGCGACAGCTCTGTTTTATCCTTCGCAGCCATATCGCGTTTGGGTGATTCTCAATCTCTTCGTCTTTTAAAGGGGTAATTATATGTTTGTACATATCAAGTCCCATCCCCAAATGATTCTTCGTATAATGAAGGATATGGGTGAATACTTCCGAGTCAGACTGATACCCGGCGTAACCGGGGAATTTCCGGGACATGAGAAATTCTCTGATTGGTATAAATGCCGTGTTTTCTCCATTGGTCATGGTCGCAATTCCCTGGATGAAGAAGGGATGACAGGCATAGATATTTATCGCATAATTTGTATTCTGCCGTCCCTGGACGAGCATTGTACGGGCCTGCAGCTCCTTTCGGTTTAACCCAAGATAATCCGCTACCGTCATGGGATCGCCGACTTCCTTGACCATGATGACATCCGGCCAGAAACTGAAGATCGCCATAGATCCGTCTTCTTCACCCATCTTTCGTAACTGGAGGCGGCACATCATAAGGCGGTACTGGAGTTCAGCTTCACTGAATGAGGCCCAGTCGGGGGGATATTCATACACACGAATCAAATAGTTATCCCGTCTGGGTGTTCCTACGGGGGGCTCTTTACCTGGACGGATTGAAAGTTTGTATTTAACCATGAAATCAAGGTCCATCATGTAACGATCCAGTGTTTTGATTCCCTCGTTAGAAAAAATACCTGAAAGGATCGGCTCACGTTTGAACTTTTCAAACTCACCTCCCAGATCGGTCATAAATAGCCCCACACCGGATCCGTCATGACCTTCCTTCATGACATCAACGGCGCGTAACGGAACCATCGGGGAAAGGGGGTCCGTGCTGGTAACGGCAAACAAACGACACATATAACGTTCCTCTCTTTTCAACCGTCCATGTCTGCAATTCAGACAGACACAGACTTTTTTACAATAAAGCTAAAACTGTACCACTTCTGAAAATAACAGAGCTTCCGGTACACATTTTTTCGAGTACTATTCACGTATGAACAGTACAGCTAAAAGTCATCGAAGCGTTATCGTAACTGATTAAATCTTCTTCATAATTATAACAGTTACGTCTTGGTAACGGACGGTCACGGAAAGGTATTATGAAGGTAAGATTACATGTCCCATCCAGTGAAATAATTCCCTCCGCAATAAAAAATAACATATATGTTACTTTGTTATAATTAATAACAAAATTGTTATATATCGGTCTACGAGTCTTCATTTTCAGCCGTATGTGCTGTTGATACAGTCCGCTTCGGGCGAAACTGCCAGGGGTCAATTCCAAATTTTTGAATCTTATACTGGGCGATTCTCTTTGTTGTGCCCAGTAATTGCGCCGCTTTGCTCTGATTTCCCCGGGTTTCCTTCAGGGCATTGATAATAAGAGTTCTCTCCTGACTTTCGACAACATTTCTCAACTTGCCCGGTTCTTTCTTTTCTCCATCTTTGGTTTTCAACTGGAGAGAGGGAGGCAGGTGAAATACTTCAATGGTATCTCCCGTTGCCAGTAAGACGGCCCTTTCCACACAGTTCTCCAACTCCCTCACATTGCCCGGCCATTGATACGCCAGAAACGATTCCAGTACGGGTGAAGAAATTCGCTTAACCGGTTTTCCGAGTTCTCCGGCAAATTTCAAAACAAAATGATCCGCCAGCATAATTATATCGGTGCCCCGCTCCCGAAGGGGTGGCATGTAAATCGGAAACACATTAAGACGGTAATATAAATCGTTACGAAACCGCCCTGAAGTTATGTCCTGCTCTAAATTGCGATTTGTCGCAGTAATAACGCGAACATTGACATTTACGATCCTCGATGAACCTAAAGATTGGATTTGTTTTTCCTGCAGAACCCTCAATACCTTTACCTGAGCTGCCGCAGACAGTTCGCCGACTTCATCGAGAAAGATAGTACCGCCATGGGCTTCCTCAAAACGTCCCCTCCTCTGGTGCAAAGCTCCCGTGAAAGCGCCTTTTTCATGACCGAAGAGCTCGCTTTCTATAAGGGTATCCGGCATGGCGGCACAATTTACATAAATAAGGGGACCGTTTTTCCGCAAGCTATTCACATGGATTGCCCGCGCCACCAATTCCTTTCCGGTGCCGGTTTCTCCGTTTATCAATACAGTTGTGTTTGTATCCGCTACCTGGGCGATAAGTCCAAAGACTTCCTGCATGGCCCTGGATTTTCCGATAATATCAACAGATGGGGAATGTGTGCGACCGACGATCTTTCTCAGGCGGCGGTTTTCTTCTTCAAGGGCACGCGTATGGACAGCTCTGGCAATAAGTTCAGCAATTGATGAAAGCATGGCCAGTTCGCGATCAAGATTTTCCACATTGCGTGCTACTTTATCCGCAGATACCACGCCGACGACCCGTGCATCATAGATAATAGGCACGCAGAGAAAAGTAAGTTCTGATCTGTTCAGTAAACGCCTCGCACCTGTACGGTCAAGAAAGTGCGTTTCCTTGCCGAGATTGGCAACCGCCATGGGGCGGCCGGTTTGTGCCACTTTTCCGGTAATGCCTTCACCGGGTTTATACGTTACTTCAAGTCCCTGAATATTGACGTCATGGGCAATGTCAAGCCAGGCTTCCCCTGTTTCCCGATCAAGAAGAGAAATCATACCCCGTTCCATACCCAGCCGAACGCTCAACTCCTTCAATATCTGTTCCAGTTGGCCTCGCAGTTCCTTGGGCTGTGCCAGGATTTTGGCAATAGCATGGAGAGCGGCGAGTTCTTCGTAGTTATGAATACTTAACTCTTTGCCACCCGCCGTACCAACCTGTGACGGACTCCATATTTGTTTCGTCATATAGAATGCAAAACCTCCCTGTCCACGATACAAAAGATACTACAATCATAGAGCGTAATTATATAATATCTTATCATTACAATGACTTGTATCGTGTCCTACTTCTTAATCGTAACGTCCATTATGTTCTGTCTCGCGATAACTTGTTCCTGTTCGCCTTTCTTGATAAATACATGCATCACACCTAGAATCTGGTATTCGCCGTTTTCTAATTTTGTTGTATCCCAGGGAACGGAGAAATTGTTTTGCTTGTCTGATGATTCAGCGATTTTCATCCAGGAATCGGTGTTCTTTTTACGGTAGTACCACGGATTTGTTGCCTTAATTGCAGCACCTGAATATCCGAGCTGATCCAATTCCTTGTTCAACAATTCTTCATCGTAACTTTCCCTCAAAACAACCCTTCCCGAAAGAGTCTTTTGTGACTCAGAAGGAACAATAAAGAATGGCCCCCAATTGATAGACATTTTCTCCTCCTTTGATCGTGTTTGGAAAGCAATTAATCATTTTATTGAACTCTAAACTTTCATTATCCTGCAACGTCTAGCGCTCTTATTCTTATTCCACAAAGAAGCAAGTCGTTACTTTATAATGATAAGCCCCAAAAATGAAGCTGACCAGAACATTTAAAAATACAATGAAATATCAATGCCATAGGACTACGGGTATCAAATTTGTATTACAAGTTACTTTCAAGCAAAGATTGTATTGTGCATTTATTTTAATTCGTGGTAAATTCTACCATATTTAGTACAAAATTGATATTATTATTTCTATTTTACACGAGTATGTATTGTTAATGCAAAAACAAGACCATTATTAGAGTTAATGAGGAACAAAAATGTTCTTTATCGATTTAAGATGCAGGCAATGCAGTGCCTATGAGAATGAGATTTCGCGAAAGCATAATCAATTTTGTATATCGTAAAGCAACTCATCTTAAGCCACCACCTGCGCTGGCGGATACCGGTCCGTATGCCTACGTGAGAAATCCCATGATGTCCGGAATGTTGATTACACTATTCGGGGTGGGAGTATTTTTGAAATCGATCTCACTTTCCCTTGTCTTTACACCCGTTTTATTTGCGTTCGTTATTATCGAATTGAAGGCCGTTGAAAAACCGGAACTTGAAAAGCGTTTGGGTGAGGTTTATCTGGAATATAAGAAGAGGGTTCCCATGTTCTTTTCCTTTCCGATGTTTAAGATTAAAGGGAACCTCAGTATAGTTTCTATTTATACGGAGCGTCAGAGTTATTTTTAAATTAACTTACCCCTTAATACGTGGTATTCTTAAATTCATTTTTCTTGAAATATTGGGTTTCGGAAGGTCGATCCTCGGAAATGCGGCATATTTGAGTTAACTTCGTTTTTAGCATTTTCAACCATGCGTATATATTTAGTAAAAGCATGATTGGGACGCTCATTGAATACACGATGAAAACAAAAACCATAAAAAGCGGCCTGGCATCACTTGATGAGGTACTTCAGGGTCTACGGTATGGTGACAATGTCGTATGGCAGGTGGACCATCTCGATGAGTATAAATATTTCGCCGAGCCGTTTGCAAATCAGGCTATTAACGATGGGCGGAAATGCATTTATCTCCGTTTTGCACCTCACCCGGAGATCCTTGAATCACGAGCCGGACTTACCATAATCAATTTGAATCCGGAAGTTGGTTTCGATACCTTTAGTGGGGAAGTCAATAAGATTATCGAATCATTTGGCAGAGAAACCTTCTACGTATTTGATAATCTCTCTGCTCTCGTCGTTCGCTGGGCAACCGACGAGCTGCTGGCAAACTTTTTCCAGGTTACATGTCCCTATCTCTTTGAACTGGATACAGTTGCGTATTTTGCTTTGACACGCGGCCAGCATTCCCACAGCGCCGTCGCAAGGATCAGAGACACGACCCAGTTGCTAATCGACGTCTACCACGTACAGGGAATGATGTATCTCCATCCGCTGAAAGTGTGGGACAGATACTCTCCGCAGATGTTTCTTCCTCACATGATGTCTGACACAGCACTGGTTCCTGTCTTTCACAGCGGGGATGCCGCCGCGGTATCCGTAAGGGCCAGCAGAAAACCTCTCCACACAATGTCGAAATCGATAGCCCCGTGGGAAAGCGTATTCAGGAAACTGTTGCAATACCAGGAGTCGGAGCAGGATTTGCGGGAAACCACACCGGAGATCTCCGCCCTCAAGCAGGAGCTTTTACGGATGATGATAGGGAGCCATCCCGAATTCAACAAGCTGGCAGACTCCCATTTCAAAATCAGTGATCTTCTGGGTATCAGGGACCGATTGATCGGATCCGGTCAGATTGGTGGAAAGGCAGCGGGGATGCTTCTGGCACGGCGTATCCTGGCCGATGGGGAGGATGATGAAGATTTTTCACAATTCCTCGAAGCTCACGATTCATTTTATATAGGGTCAGATGTTTTCTTTACCTTCCTGGTAAATAATGACCTTTTTCGTCTGCGCTTGCAGTTGACCCGTAGTTCCCACATCTCTCGTGATGAATTTGAAGAAGTGGAAAGGCGTTTCCTCGAAGGCAAGTTCCCCCCAGAGATCATTGAACAGTTTGGCAGCCTGTTGGATTACTACGGACAGGCGCCGATTATTGTCAGGTCCAGCAGCCTCCTGGAAGATAGTTTTCGCAATGCCTTTGCCGGCAAGTACCGTAGTGAATTTTGCGCAAATCAGGGCAGTTCCGGGGAACGCCTGGAAGCGTTTTTGAAGGCTGTGAAACTTGTCTATGCCAGCGCCACGAACCCGGACGCACTATCCTACCGGCGGGCCATGGGACTGGAGGACAGAGATGAACAGATGGCTATCCTGGTGCAGCGTGTTTCAGGAATGCCGTATAAAAAATACTTCTTCCCGAGCCTCGCCGGTGTTGCCTGTTCGCGGAATCTTTATGCCTGGACAGATCGCATAAATGCGAAAAAGGGATTGATCCGTCTTGTATTCGGACTGGGGACGCGGGCTGTGAACAGGGTCGGAAATGATTATCCCAGGATGATAGCCGTAAGTCATCCGGAACTCAGACCGGAGTATGGAGTTCGTATTGCAAAGTATTCCCAATGGGAGGCGGATATCCTTGATTTGGAAAAAAATGAATTCGTAACCATGTTTGTAACAGATATATTGGCCGACCGGGACTACCCGAATCTTCACCTTCTCGTGTCCTTACTGAAAGATGACTATCTGATCGATCCCTTCACAGGACGACTGGACAGCTCCTCAGAGGAGCTTGTCCTTACATTTAACAACCTGATCGGTCGTACGGATTTCATAAAGATCATGGACGCTATGCTGATGAAGCTCGAAAAAGCCTACGGACATCCGTTGGACACAGAATTTACTTCTTCCGTCGATACCGGCGGCAATGTCCGGATCAATCTGCTGCAATGCCGACCGATGACTATACCGGGATCGGTCGGTCCGGTGACCTTTCCCGATGAGTTGCCTAAGGATCGCATACTGTACAAATCAGGCCGTACCATAAGTGGAGGGGTTATTTCCGACATCCGCTATATTCTGTACATTGACCCTAAACGTTATGCTGCCGTTGAGGACCCGGATGTGAAAAAGTCCCTGGGTCGGGTTGTCGGATCTATCAATGAGCACCCAGTGATTGTCAAAGGCAAGATAATGATGATGGGACCGGGCAGATGGGGAAGCAGCAATATTGATCTTGGCGTCAATGTAAGTTACGTCGATATAAATAATACATCTGTTCTTGTTGAAATGGCTCGTGAGGAGGCAGGGCACCTACCTGAATTTTCTTACGGCACTCACTTTTTTCTGGACTTGGTAGAGGCAAGGATTATTTATTTGCCGGTTTATCCAAATGAGCCGGAAGCAGATTTCAATAATGAGTTCTTCGATAACTCACCCAATGTTCTCTTAGACCTCCTGCCAGATGCTGCAAAATTCACAGGTGTGATTCGGGTTATTGATCTGCCGGCGACAACCGGAGGACGATATGCTAAAGTTGTTGCCGATCCGCAGAAACAGAAAGCAATTTGCTATATTGAGTGAGAAGGCTTTCTGAAACCGGCCGTTCTTAAAACTAAACGATTTTTTCAGATCGTCACTCCCGAAGCGTGTTCTGCTACACCCAGCCGCGAAGTTTCATTGCTTCAACGACACGCTCGACTGCAACCACATAGGCGGCCTGCCGCATATTGATATTATACTTCCTGGAAGTATTGAGGACTGAATGGTATGCCGTTGTCATTTTCTTATCAAGACGCTTGTGGACATCTTCCAGTTCCCAGTAGTACATATAAGCGTTTTGAACCATTTCAAAGTACGACACCGTAACACTTCCGGCATTACACAGGAAGTCCGGTATCACATGAATGCCGTTCCTATGGAGGATATCGTCGGCTTCTGTAGTGGTCGGTCCGCTGGCTAATTCGGCGATAATCCTTGCTTTGATCTTCGGGGCGTTCGCTTCCGTTATTACGTTTTCCATGGCAGCAGGTATGAGGATGTCCACATCGAGTTCCAGGATTTCTTCATTGGATATCGATTTTGTGTCGGGGAAATTAATGACTGAAGATGTTTTTGCCTTATGGATGCCGATTGCTTCCGGATTGAGCCCGTCCTTACCGTAAATACCGCCTTTGGAGTCGCTTACGGCTAACACTCTGCAACCCAATAAGGATGTAGCCAAACGGGCTGCGTGATAGCCTGCATTGCCATACCCCTGAATCGCGACTGTTGCCTGCGATAGATCAATGCCGCATTCTTGCGCCGCTTCACGAACAGTATAAAGGCCGCCCCGAGCTGTAGCATCGCTACGGCCTTCGGAACCGCCGAGAGACGCCGGTTTTCCCGTAATGACGCCAAACTGATTCTTCCCGCAGAGTTTTGAGTACTCATCCAGCATCCAGGCCATGATCTGTGGGTTTGTATATACGTCGGGAGCAGGAACATCTTGTTCAGGACCGATGATCTGCCATACTCTGTCCACGTATGTTCGGCTCAAACGTTCCAGTTCCCCCCGTGACATTTCCTTGGGATTGCAGATGACGCCCCCTTTTCCGCCGCCAAGAGGTAAATCGAGAAGTGCGCACTTCCATGTCATCCAGGCTGCGTGGGCGCGAACATTATCTATCGATTCTTCCGGGTGAAAGCGGATTCCGCCGCTGGTCGGACCTTTTGCATCGTTGTACTGGACTCTGAAAGCCTGGAATACCTTTATCGCACCGTCATCCATGCGCACAGGCAAGGATACATGAAGTTCTCGCACAGGTGCCCGAAGCACTTCATGAGTACCAGGTTCCAGATTTAAAATTCTTGCGCATTGATCCAATTGTCTCTTGGCAATACTGAATGGACTCGTTTTAACCATGCAACTTTCCTCCCTGTGATTATATATGTTTTCTGAGAAGCGATTTTATCATTTCTGCCGCGTTCTTACAAAAAAAGAAATACATGACAAGTAAGTAAAATCATTAAGAATCATTTATTATTGGGTTCACTATATCAAATAAACTATATGGAAAGAAAGGATAATCGATGGAATTGTCGCATAAGAAATAGGACAATTGTGCACAAATTAGTGTGGACTATATGACATTATTGTTGACAAATGAGCATAATATTGTTAGAAGCGTCGGCAAACCATTGCCGATTGCCTTATGAAAAAGTTATTTGATCCCGAAGAAATTGAAAGAAAGATAGTCCTCATCCTGCAAATTCTCAAAGATAGCGGGGAGCCCGTTGGCGCAAGGCTTATTGCCAGGCGCATGCAGGATTTCGGTGTAACATTGAGTGAAAGGGCTGTACGGTATCATCTAAAAATTATGGATGAAAAGGGACTGACTCGTCTTGTGAGCAGAAGGGAAGGAAGAATCGTCACGGACAGAGGAGTTGACGAAGTCAGTCATGCAATGGTGCAGGATAAAGTGGGCCTCGCCATCTCACGTATTGAGATTCTGGCTTACAGGACAACCTTTGACCCTGTGAATAGCTGTGGTGTTCTTCCCGTGAATATCTCTCTTTTTCCAAAGGATCGATTTAAAGATGCCTTGAAGGTAATGAGACCGGCCTTTGATGCAGGGATAGCAGTGAGTGACCTCGTGGCGGTTGCCCGTGAGAACGGACAACTGGGCAGTGTTACTGTACCCGCAGGGAAGGTAGGTCTGGCTACGGTCTGCAGTATTGTAATCAATGGCGTTTTGCTGAAGGCCGGCATTCCCATGGACTCAAAATTTGCGGGTATTCTGCAGATGAAAGACAGGAAACCGCGCAGGTTTGTTGAACTTATTTATTATTCCGGCTCCTCACTCGATCCATCAGAAACCTTCATTATGGCAAAAATGACCTCGGTGCGTAGCGTTCTTAAACAGGGAGAGGGTAATATCCTGGCAAACTTCAGGGAAATTCCTGCACCATGCAAGACCCTTGTCGAGGAGCTTGTGTTCAAGCTCAATAAAGTAAGAATAGGCGGCGTTCTTTCCATCGGTGAAGTGAGCGAACCTGTGTGTCAGGTACATGTGGATTTAAATAAAGTGGGACTGATTCTCACAGGAGGACTCAACCCGATTGCCTGCGCACAGGAGGCGGGGATCCAGACAGAAAATCGCGGGATGGCCGCAGTGATGGATTTTCAGGATCTGCGTAAATTTTCCGATATTTACAGGGGGATTTGAAGTAAATAGTTTTATCGGTACTAAGAAAAGTATCTGAAATAATACCACTAATAAGAGGAAGGAGAAGTAAAGGCATGAATCTTAGAAGACCAAATGCAAACGAGGCAACAGGAACATTTAACCGATCGAGAGACGTGGTGCCTATGTCGGGAGTCTGTACGCGATGTGTTGACGGTTGCAGGGGTGGTTGTGAAGCATGGTTGGCAGCGTTCAGGGGGCGTGAGGTACTGTATCCGATTGGCTTTGGGGAAATATCGGCCGGCGCCGACAAAAACTACCCTGTTGATTATTCGCATCTCAGCATCCAGGGTTATGCCGTAGGTGCAGAGGGATTACCAAAAGGCGTTGAAGCTGGTCCCGATACAGCGATCTTTCCTGCTGTAAACACGGAAACAGAATATGGATGGAAGAAAAAGGTGAAGATGCGCCTCCCTATATTTACAGGCGCCTTGGGTTCGACGGAGATTGCCCGTAGAAACTGGGAGCATTTTGCCGTGGGGGCAGCTATTTCCGGTATCACCATTGTGTGCGGCGAGAATGTCTGCGGGATTGATCCTGGGCTTGAGCTGGACAGAAAGGGAAAGGTCAAAAAGTCTCCGGAAATGGATCGCCGTATTGAAACATATAATCGCTACTATGAAGGCTATGGTGAAATCCTCGTGCAGATGAACGTTGAGGATACGAGGTTCGGTGTAGCGGAGTATGTACTCAATAAACATAAACTGGATACAATTGAACTCAAATGGGGACAGGGCGCCAAGTGTATCGGCGGAGAAATTAAGGTCGGTTCCCTGGAAAGGGCAATCGAGCTGAAAAAGAGAGGGTATGTTGTCCTGCCTGATCCGACTCTTCCTGAAAACCAGGCGGCATTCAAAGATGGAGCGATCAAAGAATTCGAGAGACACTCGCGTGTAGGCTTTGTTACCAAAGAAGCCTTTTTGAAGGAAGTAGAACGACTTCGCAAGGTTGGATTCAAAAGGGTTACCCTGAAGACGGGGGCCTATTCGGCTGTCGAACTTGCCATGGCCCTAAGGTTCGGGGCGGAGGCAGGGATAGATCTCCTCACGATAGACGGAGCACCGGGTGGAACGGGCATGAGCCCCTGGACGATGATGAATGAGTGGGGTATCCCCAGCTTTTATCTCCACTGCCTTACTTACCAGTTCTGTGAAGAACTTAAGAAAAAGAAGATTAAAGTTCCCGATATAGCGGTTGCCGGCGGATTCTCATCAGAGGATGGGGTGTTCAAGGCTATAGCAATGGGAAGCCCTTATGTCAAAGCGGTTTGTATGGGAAGGGCCTTGATGATTCCCGGCATGGTCGGGAAAAACATCGGGGAATGGTTAAAGGCGAAAGACCTGCCGAAGACAGTTTCCAAATACGGGACTACCGTGGAAGAGATCTTTGTCAACTACGAAGATCTGAAGATGAAATACGGGAAAGAAATGAAAAATATTCCCTATGGCGCCATAGGCTTGTACACATTCATCCAGAAGTTTAAAGCAGGCCTGCAGCAGCTTCTGGCGGGAAGTAGAAACTTCACACTTTCTCTTGTATCCCGAAAAGATATAATGTCACTGACAGAGGAGGCGACCAAGATATCAGGCATACCCTATGTCATGGATGCTTACCGGAAAGAGGCCGAAAAAATACTATCCATGTAATCTGATTTTTTATCGGGCTTGAACCTAAGGCCTCTCTGCGCTGTTGCGTAGAGGGGCCTTAGGCATTTTTAGGATAAAAAAAGATATCTGACATGTCTCATCCGTTCAGGATGACGGTGTTTTATTTTTTTTCATGGCAGCCGCGTCCAGTTCCATCTTTTTCATTGTAATCAGGATTGCGGTGAGCGCCGACTGCGTCATTCCCGGGATCCTTTCCGCCTGTCCTATGGTGGCAGGTTCTACCCTGGCGAGCTTTATCTGCAGTTCTTTGGAAAGCCCCGGTACGGAGCCGTAATCCATATTTTTTGGGATTTTTTTCCCTTCCATCGTTTTCATTTTCCCGATCGCTTCAATCTGCCGTTTGATGTAACCTTCATACTTTGCCTCGATCTGGATCTGCTTTTTAACCAGTTTATCGGTTATTGGCTCCCATCCCTCAAAGACATTGAGATCGTCATAGCGTATCTCGTATCTTTTCAAAAGCTGATACAGTGTGACAGGATTCTTAATGGACGGAGTTCCCAGCGTGTGAAGCGTTGCGTTGACCTCTGCACCGGGGTAAATTTTTATGGATGAAAGCCTACCGATCCCTTCTTCCACCTGACGAATTTTTTCCTTCAAGCGGTCATGGTGATCACATGAAATCAAACCGAGTTCATACCCTTTTCCCATGAGGCGGATTGTGGCATTATCTTCCCTGAGAATAAGGCGGTATTCCGCCCTGGAGGTAAACATCCGGTATGGCTCGTCCACACCCCTGGTAACAAGATCATCGATCATGACGCCCATATACGCTTCGGAACGATCAAGCACAAAAGGATGCCTCCCCTGTATTGCACAAGCCGCGTTGATGCCGGCCCATAGTCCCTGCGCGGCCGCTTCCTCATACCCTGATGTACCGTTGATCTGCCCGGCAAGGTACAATCCTGTGACGAGTTTCGTTTCGAGGGTTTGCCTGAGCTGGGTAGGCTGCACAAAATCGTACTCAATGGCGTAAGCCGAACGCATGACCTCAGCCTCTTCGAGACCGGGGACGCTGTGAATAATTTGCTCCTGAAGGTCTTGGGGCATGCTGTTTCCCAGACCTTTAGCATAGACCTCCTCTGTATCAAGACCCTCAAATTCCAGAACAACGGGATGCCTGTCCTTATCGGAGAAACGCATCACCTTATCTTCCAGGGAAGGACAGTAGCGGGCGCTTATCCCTTTAATGGCGCCGGAATAGAGTGGGGAGAGCATAATATTTTCTCCGATAAGCCGGTGGGTTTCTTTCGTTGTATAGGAAAAATACGAGGGAAGCCTCTCTTCCCGCAACTTTTCCGTGGCAAAGGAAAACGGTTCCGGATCGGGATCGCTGTCCTGACGTTCGAGCTTCGAGAAATCGATTGTTGATGCACGCAGCCTCGGAGGTGTGCCCGTCTTCATACGGCCCATCTCAAAACCCAGATTTCTCAGTGATTCTGCCAGATGAATGGAAGCCATTTCACCCGCCCTTCCTGCCGGGTAATGCACGGTTCCAACATGGATCAAACC
>JAPLJS010000110.1 GCA_026388545.1 Deltaproteobacteria bacterium | reverse complement strand
GTGTGAAAGTCTGCGCAGCGTAACGTCAGGTTGTGGGAAATGCTTTACCTACATCAATCCCCTTAAACATGACAAATTTCTGCCGGTGACAAGTCAGGATACATTCCCACTCCAAAACATACTGCGATCCATGAAGGAGTTTGAGCGGCGCTCCGAGATTTACAGGGAAATCGGCGGGGTCCACAGTGTCTTATTCCACCATGAGGTATTTTCCGTTTTTAACGAGGATATCGGACGGCACAACTGTTTCGATAAGATAGCAGGCGTGATGCTTAGAAACGATAAAATGAACCTTGTTGAAAAGGGAATGCTGTTCGTGAGCGGGAGGGTTTCTTCTGAAATCATCACCAAGGTCATCAGACTCGGCGTTCCGGTTCTTGTGTCCCGATCAACGCCCACTGCGGCAGCGGTAAACCTCGCCAGAAAATACCATGTTACTCTGCTGGGATATGTACGAAAAAATTCCGGGTATGTATATTCAGGAGAAGAGCGCTTGGCGTAGGGAAGCATCATACCCCACTCCTTCCTCCCCCATCAGAGGAGGAGGGACTTAGGGAAGGGGCTATTTCGGAAGGTTTTGGCCGTCAATATTTCTAAAGAGAAAGGTGAAAAAAGAATAATATCGGTTGCGGTCTGTTTTTTGAGAACCTCGGTCTCGAAAATGACGCCCATATCTTTTACACAGTCGGGGATTGTGTCATGCCAAGAGAGGGAATCTTTGCGAAAATTATAGTCGGAGGTGAAGTTCAGGTAGATGATCGGATAGAAATTACCGGGTAAATATCTCCTTTATTGAAAGAGATGACTCGGTTTTTTGAAGAAGTATACAACATTTCAAATGGCAATTCTTGAGGCCGCTCTTGGCGAAATTCGGATAAGGCTGAACTTTTGTTCACCTACAAAGCCTCAATCCGTGGTTCAGCAATGGAGTGAGGATTACCAGTTGAACTGCATCCACAAACCTTATTTGACCGGCATACTTGGTAGTTGCGGAAGCCGGGGGATAAACATCCCCGCTTTAACTGGTTAGTGGATCTTTGACTGTTAAATAAACTGGTTCTATTTAAGAGGTTCAGCAATAAATACCAAGTTGTCGATTCCTTCTGCCCTCGCTTGTTCGGAGCTGACCACTTCAAAGTTCGTCCTTCCGGCGAAAGCCGAACTGCCAATATAAGTTTTCACATATATTGTTTCATTCTGGTGTAATTCAATGTCACCTGACTGCTCACCAGGATACATAATGACAGAAGTTTGAACTTGATGTTTTCCAGGGGCAACATCAACATAAAAGACTATACCATTACGTGACTCTCCTACTTTCCTGCCATCGAGAAGAATATCTGATTTCATTGCGAACCCAAAGAAGGCGCTCGGACGATAAAATATTATTCGACCCTGTCCTTTGGACAAAGCGGTAAATTCATTTCTCGTTGTAGAATACGTTGGACCGGTAGTTGCGCATCCAATGATGACTGTCATTAAAAACAAGCCAAGCAAGAATAATAGTATCCGATTGCGTTTCCTGAAACTGTGAGTTGTCTTCATTATACCCTCCTTGATATTCAGATTTTTTTACTAACCCCCATGGCCGGCCCGAGCAAAACGAAGGATGAAAATATTGATCTTGAGATAAAGGAGCGACTCACGGTAATCCACTGACAGAAGAATTTCCGACAAAACTTTTAATCAGGAGGAAGACCATGAATCGACATGAAGATAGCAAAATTATCGGGATTGTGCACCCTATTTGTTGATGGCCTCTGTTTTAATCATTGATTACCGTCCGAAAGGGTGGATCTCTGCGAGAATTGCCGTATGCTTTGTTACAGGAAGATGTACGTAAATTCGTGCAATAGAAAACCATATACTTGGCTGTTGCGTCTTTTTGTCCGTAATGAATAAGAAAAACAAACAGATGATGACTTCCATCTTATAAACTGTCAACCATCATTTTGTTACGTATAGGTATTTGAATTTGTTAACCCTTTCTTAGCTATTGCCTATAGCTTTCCCGCTACAAAGAAAACATTTCGCTGAATAGTTAAGTATATTTACCTGGGAATTGAAGATATTCTGAGAACATCAATTATCTGTGCAGTCGGGTTTTCGGGATGAATCATCCAGCATTGAGGATCACCCGCGAAGAGATTAGGGATGCCTCGATATTTTGAATAGGCGTGCTCCGTTTAACTGGCTCGATTCACGTCTCCTCCCAGTTCAACTCATAGCTTGCACTCCGACCTCTGCCAGGATTCTGTTTAATGATCCCGAGTTTCATAAGGTGATCTATCTCTCTGAAGGCTGTGGCCCGGCTGACTTTGGCAAGAGATACATATTTTCTGGTAGTCAGGCCGCCTGCAAAGCCGCCCTTTCCCGCATCAAGCAGCCGGTTTATGACTTTGCGCTGCCGCTCCGTGAGGAAATCCTCGGCATGTGATTTCCAGAATGCGGATTTATTCAGGACTATCGCGAGCATCCCTTCCGAGCGCTTGATGGCTCTGCAGAAACAGCCAAGGAACCAACATAGCCAGTCAGTAATATCACCATCACGCTTCTGGCAGTGCTCGAGAACATTATAATAGGCGTCCCGCTCTGCCATAATCTGAGAAGAAAGACTATAATAGCGGATCGATTGCCGGTCATCCTGGGACAGTGCCATATCGGTCAAGGCTCGGGCGATCCGGCCGTTGCCATCCTCAAAAGGGTGGATGGTCACAAACCAGAACTGGGCAATTGCCGCCCGGAGCAATCCTTCTACATTACCCCTGCTCTCTTTCCACCACTTAAGAAACTTGCCTATTTCAACAGATATGAGATCAGAGGGAGGGGCATCGAAGTGAATAGTTTCTCGGCCGATGGGGCCGGATACAACCCGCATGGGCTTGTCCCCCCGCCATTTTCCCACCCTGATCCTATGCATTCCAGAATAGCCGGTTGGAAAAAGCGCAGCTTGCCAGCCGAAAAGACGTTTCTGTGTAAGAGGCTCCTCATGATTTTTTGTGGCATCAAGGAGAACCGATACGAGTCCGTCGATATAACGGTCCACTCTAAGTCCCGCCGAAGGGAGCCCGAGCTTTCTTGCGACCGATGATCTAACGGCCTGAACATTGAGGCTCTCTCCTTCGATTAAGGCAGTCTTTGAGGTCTCCTCAGTTAATATTTCAACCTGGGCTTGGTTTTCAAGGGTAAATCCAAGATCGGCCACTTTACTCAGGAGTTTCCCCTGGAACAGCCGGCATTCACTCAGTGCAAGAAGAATGTCTTCGTTCTTCCATCTAAAGTGTGTCCAATCTGGATGCTCCCATAAGTACTGAGTCATTTATCGCCTTTTATTGCTTCAATTGGTGAAGCGATTATATTCTTTTTTCGCTTCATGTCAAGTTAATCTTAGTTGAAATACCATATTGTTAAGTCACTTATCCTTTCAATCCGGCGCCTCCGGTGTGATTCTCCATGTCATCTTTTTTACGCATCGACACAGGCGGGGCAGACAGCCATGCAGCGGAAGCATTCATACTGGAATCCGATAAACGAGGCCTGGTAGAGGCTCAAGAATTGGGGATCAAATATCATGGCCTTCTGCTGCTCCGGTGGTGCGGCCATGAATTTCCTGATAAACCCAATGGCGCCGCCGATTCCGTGGGGCTGTGAGTTCCGCAGGCATTTCAGGTTTTCCGTCTTTCCTTCCTCGTCCAGGGCGCGGGCGGGACAGGACTCGACGCATAGGCCGCACTCGTTGCATAGGACTTCTGTTATGGCGGGATCGGAGGCCATCTCCATATCCGTAAGGATCGCTGTGAAAATAACACGCGTGCCGAAGAGGGGCGAAATGACCAGATTATGCCGGCCGAAAATCCCAAGACCTGCGGCCACTGCTGCATGCCGGAGGGAAATATCCGCCACCAGACCCATATAAGGTGCGGCCATGTTCAGGGGATAGGACGCCATTATCGGCGCGGCCTTGACCCGGTATCGATCCTCTAATTCCTTGGCCGTGTGGAAAGTACAGCGCCTCGTCAAATCCATCTGGCCGATCCGGCCATGCATGCTGATCCGGCCGATGTCCGAGGCAAGAGAGCCGTCCAGTTCCCTGAACCCCAAAACGACCATTGAACGGATTCCCGGAAGGATTGTCTTCGGATCGGGTGACCGTTTTGATTGATAATCCTCGACGGCGGCAAAGCCGACGACATCAGCCCCATAAGATAAACCTATCTGTCGAATCTCTTCCTTGCTCATAACGCCTCCTTGTATTTCGTATACTAACTATATAGTCAAAAAAATTATCGCAGATCCTTCAGCATCCTTTTCAGAAGCATCTGCTCCTCCAGGCGCAGTCCGCCCAGTATTTCCTTATTTGCCTCATCCCGCTCTTTGGCCGACAACCCTTCCGCCTCGCTGATGCCCATAACGACGAGACTCTGCACCGGCGGCCGTATTCATGCAGACGCTTCTTGAAGCAGGCATACGCCTTCTGGTAGGCCTTGGCCAGCAGATAGAGGATGCAGTCGTGATAGACGCTCATGGGGTGAGGCTCCTTTATTTCGTATACTAAATAATTACCCGTTCCCCATCAAGGGAAAAAATGCATGAAGTAACGAATTTCGGAGCAACCGAAATTTCGTAGGCCTGCCTTTTAAAACTCTTAAAATAATTGATGAAAAGTTAATTATTTCATGGTAGCTTTCCCATGAAAAAGGAGGCGTTATCCTCACTGATACATCGGATTCAAAAGCAAATGGTTTTCAAAAAGAAATGAAAGGAGAAAGGTGATGAAGAGATTTGCTACGGTTGTAGTTATACTGCTTTTTGTAGCGGGTTTTGCGTATGCAAAGGATTACATGATCATAAAAAAGGCTGGCAACTACATGGTTCATGTAAAGATCGACAAGAATCCTCCCGTTACCGGCCTGAATAAAATGGAAATCGGCATCCAGGATACCATGGGGGCTGATGTAACCGATGCCATAGTATCTGTGGAATATAGCATGCCTGCAATGCCCGGGATGCCGGCCATGAATTACAAGACGAAATCAGAGCTGAAAAACAAAAAATATTTGGCAACTCTCAATTTTTCCATGTCGGGAGCCTGGAATGTTGTTGTCAAAATCTCGCGCGCAGGGAAGACACAATCGGTAAAATTCAATGTGGATGTCAGCTAATACATGGAAAACGATCATTCTTATTATGGCGGTCTTTCTTCTTGGGAACTCCGCCTTTGCCCAGGAATTGAAGCTCTCCGATCTTGTCGATGAGGCCCTGAAGAATAATCCTGATATTCTGGCCTCTCAGGCAAGGATCGAGGCGGCAAAGTACAGGATCCCGCAGACGAAGAGCCTCCCCGATCCCATGGTTTCGTTCGGGTATCAGAACGAGGGCTTTAGCCGTTACACCTACGGCGAGGAGCAGGGTTCCCAGTGGATGTTTTCCGCGTCGCAGCAGTTTCTCTTCCCCGGCAAGCGTTCGCTGAAAGGGGAAATGGCGCAGCGGGATGCCGAAAGCCTGGAAGCCATGCATGAACTCCTGAAGCTCAGGACGGCAGCGCGGGTTAAGGAACTCTATTTCGATCTCTTTCTGGCCTACAAAAATATCGACCTGTTGAAGAACAAGAGAGATCTCTTTGTCAGGATAGAAGATCTCACTCTGGTACGTTATGCGGCAGGGAAGGCGATACAGCAGGAAGTCGTCATGGCGCAGACCGAAAAATACATGCTTCTCGAAAAAGAAGAGATGTTCAAACAGAAGATTCAGTCCCTGGAAGCCATGCTCCGGGCCACAACAGGCAGGGGAAAGGGACCGCCCCTGGGGAGACCGATTGAACCTGTTTATCAATCCGTCCGTCTCGATGTCGATGAGGGCGTCAAGATGGCCCTCAGCAAGTCTCCCGAAATAAAATCCAGGAATAAAATGATAGAAGCGGCCGACACCAGAGTTTTAATGGCCCAGAAAGAGTATTATCCTGACTTTACTATCAACGCCGGCTATTTTAACCGATCAGGGGATTTTAAAGATATGTGGAGCGCGACGGCGACGATCAACATCCCCCTGTACTTCAAAACGAAGCAGGAGCCGGCCGTCCTGGAGGCGAAAGCGTCTCTTGCACAGGCAAAACAGGAACTGGAGGCCGTAAAACTGATGATTTCAGCGGCCATACAGGATAATTTCTCCATGCTCAGATCATCGGAAAAGCTCATGGACCTATACAGGAATGGCTTGATTCCGAAAAACACCCAGGATGTTGAGTTGGCCATCACAGGATATTCTACCGGGAGGACGGAGGCAATCGTTGTGATTTCCAGGCTGAAAACCCTGCTGGATTATGAAATCCTTTACTGGAGTCAATTTGTGGAAAGAGAAAAAGCCATTGCAAGACTCCATGCAATTACGGAAGGCCTGGCCTCGGTACAGGGAGGTGAAAAGAAATGATCAGGCGGAACCAAAGCATTATTTTTACGTTCATCGGTGTCATGGGAGTCTTATTCCTCCTTTCGGGGAATATTGTTTCATCACCTGCCTGGGCCCAGGGACATGCAGGGCATACGGCGAAGCCGCCGGCGGCAGGAGCGGAGAAACCCAAGACCGTCACACCCCAGATCAAGCAACCGGCTCCACAGGAAGAGGCGACAGAAGAGGCTCCCCAAGTTGAAATTACTCCGGAACAGCAGCAACTCATCGGAGTCAAGACGGTCAAGGTTTCCCTGAAGCCCCTGCAGAAGGTCATTCGCACGGTGGGACGGATCGAGGCTGATGAGCGGAAGCAGGCTACGGTCAATACGAAGATTGAGGGCTGGATTGAGAAGCTCTATGTAGATTACACGGGCCGCTACGTCAAGAAGGGGGAGCCCCTGGCGGAGATTTATAGCCCGGAGCTTCTGGCAACACAACAGGAATTCCTGGGGGTCTTAAAATGGGCAACACAGCCGGGCGACAAGAAAAAGGATGACACGCTCGGCCTTATGATAGCAAAGGATGCCAACGCCGCACTGGATGCGGCAAGGCAACGGCTGCGGCTCTGGGACATATCCGAGGCACAGATCAAACATATCGAACAGACGGGCAAAGCTGTCCGGACATTGACTCTGTATAGCCCTGTCAGCGGGTTTGTTACGCAGAAGATGGCCGTCCAGGGAATGAAAGTCATGCCGGGAGAAAAGCTCTTTGACATAGCCGATCTCTCCACCCTCTGGATCATCGCCGATATTTATGAATACGAGTTGTCCTTCGTCCGGGTCGGCCAACCGGCCCGAATTACCCTCAGTTATTTTCCGGGAAGAGAACTATCGTCACAGATTGATTATATCTATCCCACCATTTCAGCGGATACCCGGACAACGAAGGTTCGACTGACACTGCCCAATCCAGGCGGCCGGTTGAAACCCCAAATGTTTACGAATGTGGAAATAAGGATCAACCTGGGCAAAAGGCTTGTCGTCCCGGAATCAGCCGTGATTGATACAGGGACGGGGCAGGTGGTCTATGTGGACCGGGGGAATGGCGCCTTCGAACCCCGTGAGGTTCAACTCGGCCTCCGGGCGGACGGCGCCGTGGAAGTATTGCGTGGCCTCAAAACCGGCGAAAAGGTTGTATCATCGGCCAATTTCCTGATTGATTCCGAAGCACAGCTTAAAGGTGTCAAACCCCTGCGCAGGCTGAAATGAAATAAAGGAATGAAAAAAATACCTTCTTCCAAGTCCCCCTTTTGTAAAGGGGGATTTAGGGGGATTTTCAATGGGTTCGCCAAAATCCCCCCTGCCCCCCTTTCAAAATAAAGGGGGGTTAGCAAGAGATAAGTCAATTCTCGTAGGAATGATAGTTATTTTCCGGTAAATTTATGATCGCCAAAATCATTGCATACAGTGCCCGTAATAAGTTCATCATCTTTCTGATGATGTTCATCTCCCTTGCCTGGGGTTACTGGGCGTTGAAGAATGCACCACTTGACGCCATCCCGGACTTGAGCGACACCCAGGTCATCATCTACACGGAATGGACAGGCCGAAGCCCTGACCTGGTGGAAGACCAGATCACCTATCCCATTTCCTCCACCCTCCTTGCCGCTCCCCAGGTACAAGCGGTCAGAGGGTTTTCCTATCTTGGTAGCTCCTTCATCTATGTCATTTTCAAAGAGGGGACGGATATCTACTGGGCGAGAAGCCGGGTGCTGGAGTATCTCCAGGCCGTTAAAAACAAAATCCCCGCCGATGTGAATCCCGTCCTCGGTCCCGATGCGACGAGCTTGGGATGGGGGTTTTCCTATGCCGTCGTTGATGAGACAGGGGGGCATGATCTTTCCGAACTCCGCTCAATCCAGGACTATTCGATCAAACTCGGGCTGGAGAGCGTCCCCGGAGTTTCGCAGGTCGCGAGCATCGGCGGCTTTGTAAAGCAGTACCAGGTCACCATCGATCCGAACCGCCTTCTTGCCTACAATATCCCGATTACGAAAGTGATGGAGGTAATCCGCAAGAGCAACCGGGACGTGGAGGGCAGGGTTCTGGAGATGTCCGGCGTGGAATACATGGTGAGGGGCAGGGGATATATCAAGAACCTCAAGGATCTGGAAGATGTTTCCCTGGGCACGAACAATGCGGGGACACCGATCCTCTTGAAGGATGTGGCCCGTATTCAGTTCGGGCCGGAAATCAGAAGGGGTCTGGCGGAACTGGACGGCAGGGGAGAGGTTGCCGGGGGGATTGTCGTTGTCCGTTTTGGCGAGAATGTTCTTAATGTCATTGAGCGGGTTAAGGAAAAAATAGAGAAAGACATCGCACCGAGCCTCCCCACAGGGGTGAAGATTGTCACGACCTATGATCGGTCAGACCTGATAAAGCGCTCAATCGACACGCTGAAGGACGAGATCATAAAGCTGGCCGTTGCGGTCAGCGTTGTCTGTTTCATTTTCCTGTTTCACCTGCCCAGCGCCCTTGTTGTGATCCTCACCCTGCCCGTGGCGATCATTATGTCGTTTATCTGCATGTACTATCTTGGGGTCACGTCAAATATCATGAGTTTGAGCGGTATTGCCATTGCCATCGGGGCCATGGTCGATGCTTCCATCATCATGGTGGAAAACTCCCACAAGAAGCTGGAAGAATGGGAAGCGGAGGGCAAACCGGGAAACAGGACGGACGTCATCATTGACGCGGCCAAGGAAGTTGGGCCTTCTCTATTCTTCTCCCTCCTGGTGATCACGGTGGCGTTCCTTCCCGTGTTCACGCTGCAGGCGCAGGCGGGGAGGCTGTTCAAACCGCTGGCCTATACGAAGACGTTTGCCATGCTCTTCTCATCATTCCTTGCCATTACCCTGACGCCGGTATTGATGACGCTCTTTATTCGGGGTAAAATTCGGCCGGAAGAAAGAAATCCCATCAGCATCATCCTGCACAAGCTCTATGAACCCATCGCCAGGCTTGCCTTGAGATTCAAAAAGACGGTTATTATTACTGCCGCCGTCATTCTGATACTGACTATCTACCCATTTATGAAACTGGGTTCGGAATTTATGCCCCCCCTTTACGAAGGGTCCCTCTTTTATATGCCGGTGACCATGCCCGGGGCATCCATTTCCGAGGTCTCCAGCTTGTTGCAGATACAGGATAAAATTCTAAAGAAGATCCCGGAAGTTGCCCAGGTGTTCGGAAAGGCTGGCCGGGCCGAGACCGCTACAGATCCGGCGCCCCTGGAGATGTTTGAGACGGTGATTAATATGAAGCCTGAATCCGAGTGGCGTGAAGGGATGACTGTGGAAAAACTTAAGGATGAGATGAATGATGCGCTTTCAATTCCCGGTGTTGCGAATTCCTTCACCATGCCGATCAAGGCCCGCATTGACATGCTTGCCACGGGGATCAGGACCCCCGTGGGAATCAAGATTTTGGGCCCGAACCTCGAAGAAATCGAAAAGATAGGCCTTGCCTTGGAACATCACCTCAAGGACATTCCGGGAACCCGCAGTGTTTACGCGGAGAGGGTCGCAACCGGCTACTTTCTGGATATTGTTATTAAGAAAAATGAAGTGGCACGGTATGGGCTGACCGTGGACGACGTTGGGGAAGTGATCCAGGTCGCCATCGGGGGGATGAATCTGACCACCACTGTTGAGGGGCGGGAGCGCTATCCTGTCAATGTCCGGTATTCAAGGGAATTACGCAATGACGTGGAAAAGCTGAGAAGGGTGCTTGTGCCGGTGATGACGGCGAACCGTCCGGTTGCCGCCGCATCGACTGCCGGTATGTCCGGTTCAACCGGTCCTCTCCAGATACCCTTGGGGGAACTTGCGGATATCAAGATTGTCAAAGGTCCGACCGCCATAAAAAGTGAAGAAGGACTCTTGACCGCCTATGTCTTTATCGATTACTCAGGCGGGGATGTGGGAGGGTATGTTGATGAAGCCCGGAAGAAGGTGGCCTCTCTGAAGATACCTGAAGGCTACCGACTTTCCTGGAGCGGCGAATATGAATACCTGGTCAAGACCCACGAAAGGCTGAAACTGGTCATTCCCCTTACGCTCTTTATCATTTTTATCCTGCTTTACTTCAATACGAAATCAGTCATAAAAACGGCAATCGTTCTTCTTGCCGTTCCCTTTTCCCTCGTCGGTTCCTTCTGGCTTCTCTATATTCTCAATTACAACATGAGCATTGCCGTATGGGTCGGCATCATCGCCCTCGCGGGGCTCGACGCGGAAACGGGCGTGGTGATGCTCCTCTATCTTGACCTCGCCTATGAGAAGTGGAAAAAAGAAGGAAAAATGGCAACTGCAGCCGATCTGAAAGAGGCCATCATGTACGGCGCCGTAAAAAGAATTCGTCCCAAGATCATGACGGTGAGCGTTATCCTGGCGGGCCTTATCCCCATCATGTTCAGCCATGGCACCGGCGCCGACGTCATGAAACGGATTGCCGCGCCCATGGTAGGCGGCGTCATCACTTCCACCATCCTCGAATTGATCATCTATCCCGCCATTTATATGATCTGGCGGGGCCGGAGCTTACAGAAAGATTAAGTGCTTATCCTCAAATAACTTCCCCCCTTTTGCAAAGGGGACCTAAATGACAGGGTATTTGCCTTTTTACGAGTTCATCAATTCCAGGTTTTTTAAAGTATTCTGAGGAGTGATTGCCAACGCAATAAAAAAAATTAAGCAAGGGGACTTTGTGAATGATAACGAAAAGCGACATCATTGAGGAGGCACGTCGCCTCGGCTTTGGAGATGTGGGATTTACAACCGCTGAACCCTTTCCTTCGCAGCAGCGGCATCGATTCCAAGGTTCCTTTCAACATTCCCCATCGCGTTGCGGCGGCCCGGGCCGGCATGGGAACATTTGGCAAGAATTGTCTCTTGTATTCAGGGAGGACGGCCCGACAGAGTTCGTGGGTTTTTCCCATTCCTTTAGTGGTGGATAGCGAGTTTACACCGGACGAACCGACGATGAGGATGGGTTGTCCCGAATGGTGCCGGAATGCTTGTATTGCCGCATGCCCCACAAAAGCTCTGAAAGGAAACGGTGCAATTGATCCGAGAAAATGCGTTTCCGCTCTTACTTACTTCGGGAACACAATCACGCCAAGGGAACTCCGCGAACCAATGGGCATGTATATCTATGGTTGCGACCGATGTCAGAATGTCTGCCCGCGCAATCTCCCCTGGCTTTCCCAGGAACTTCCCATTAACCGGCGCGCAGCGGCGAAGGTGAAGGACTTCGAGATTACAACCCTTCTCCACATGGATAGGAAATTCTTTGAAAGCCGAATATGGCCTTCCATGTTCTATATGTCTCCTGATGACCTTTGGAAGTGGAAAATGAATATCGCTCGCGTGATGGGAAACAGCCTCGATCATCGCTATGTTGATGATCTCATTCGCGCCTATAATGAAAATAATAATGAACGGGTCAGGAGTATGATCGCCTGGGCCTTGGGTCGAACAGGCGGGAAGAAAGCAAAGGATGCCCTTGATTCATTTCTTAAGATAAGTGAAGGGATTGTCCGGGAGGAGGTTGTGGCGGCTCTTGGATCGTGTTAGATGTCGATCCGGTATGTGCAATAGTTCGAGGCATAAACTGAAAAAGAAACGGACAATTGGTTGTGGTTGAAACTTGAAAAACTTTAGAGAAGTAGCGATTATTTGTTCCACCTACGAGTCAACGCCCTCGTGGCATGAAAAGACCTAAGCATTACTCGTTGTAACTTTCAACAGCGTGGCTGAGAAGATTGTCCGCAAGTTCCTCGATTTTAATCACTAAAGGCACATCTGTTCTGCACTTCACGCCACAGCCATTCTCGTTCTGCAATAGGAATCATGGTTTCGTGTGTCAACTCTTGTATTGTCCGAAGCTAAGACACGACCTTGCTTTTCCCCACACTCGGGCATGGCGTCAATGAGTTATGCGGGTCTGCGGTAGCAGCCTAAATCCTGGCTATAAGCGACCGTGGCAAATGGAGCCTCTTCAAATCATATATTCCATCGTAGTATATGATTCCAGTAGCCCCGTAACCCCGCTGTAGATTGAGATCTTTACCGGCAATCCCGACTCATTATATTCGTTTATGATAGTATCTGTTGACGGTTTTTCTTTCATGTCGTTCTTGGTTATACTTATTATGTTTCCCTTCGCATCATATCCGTACTCGGTATACCCGGTCAGCAGATTCGAGAACCCGTTGTAGTTGGAGGTCCTTGTCACCTTTCCGTCCGCATTATATTCGGTCGTGGTATACGATGTTAACAAGTCCGTGACATTGTAGGTAGAGGATTTTGTCTCCTTTCCATCCGCATTATATTCATAGGTGGAGTACGCTGATAGCACATTCGTGTAACCGTTGTAGGTAGAGGTCTTTGTCAACATTCCACCCGTATTATATTCCTTCGTGGTATACATCATTAAATCTCCCTCGAGATCGTAGATAGAGATCTTTGTCACCTTTCCATCCGCATTGTATTCGATCGTGGTATATTGCATTAGCTCATTCGTGGGCCCGTAGGAAGAGGACTTTGTTACTTTTCCATCCACGTTATATTCCATCGTGATATACCCTGCCATCAGCCCCGCGGCGTAGGAAGTGGTCTTTACCACGTGTCCCGCCGCATCATAGTCGTACGTGGCATACGCTGTTAACACGTCCCCGGAATTGTAGAAAGATATTTTAACCACTACTGTTGGTTTTACTGATACCTCAACCGATGGTGCGCTTTCTTCCGAACCACTGTTGGCGGTAACAATATAGTAATAGGCTGAACCATTTGCGAGCTTGGTGTGCTTATAGGGAGACTTGGCAATATTGGAAATCTTCGTGCCGTTCGCTTTTGTAACCCCCGACGAAGCAGACCAGTAGATATTGTAGGAGGTGGCACCAGTAACAGCCGTCCAGCTTAATATCACCTGTGCATTGCTCGCAACAGCGGATACACCTGTCGGTGCGTCTGGCCCTATTATCGCCGGCCTCAGGCCAGCTAAGGTCTGGAGGATATAGATAACTTCATCAAGGCCGATCTTTGCATCGCCGTTCACATCTGCCTCTCTATAAACTGTTTGCTGAGGTGAAATGCCGGTGATCACCTGCAGGGCCAAAACGGCATCGGCCAGATTCAGCTGTCCGTCATCGTTGACGTCACCAAACGTCCCCGCCCAGGAAGAAGTGAAGGAAAAGAAAACCAAAGCCAAAATCCACAGAAACCTTTTCATTTTGGTCTCCTTTCGAAAATTGAGGAGAGGTCGGGATAGAAATACGGCGCGCACGGTTTTAGATGGAGAGTTACCAATTCATGCACCCTTTCGGTATGTGGGAACAGATTTCAAATCTGTCTCCTAATTCCACCATGACCCACGTTTCCGCAAGCCCCCTTTTCATCCAGCCGTCAATATTTCTGTCATCGTACCACAATCGTTGAGAAAACAACATCATTTACTTCTGTTTGAAGTCAAGCATTTTCGTCAAGGTTGCCGTTTTACTGACTTCAGCTTGCTATATTGTAGTTAGAGATTGAATCGTTTTGGGAATGTCGATATCCTTCAGATGCGAGTTTGGTTATTCCAGCAAAAAGGCAAGGAGGATATTATGAAGAGAGCAGACACACGGAAGTTATACGTAACTGCTGGTCTTGTCATTTACCGATCTTAACGCCAATTTATTCCAGGGAAAAATGATAAAGCGGAAGTTTTATTGCGTGAAAACGCAGCTATGTTTTCATTGGCCTTTGTAGAGTATTTTCCCTCTCCATTGTCCTGCCAAAAATAGAACACATGATGGGCATTTTATTCGGCATGAGGCAGTATGCGGCTACGTTGACGTTCCAGAGTTCGCGTGATTCCCTCAGGGTGGCAATGAATGAGACATAGTCGTCATCAACTGTAAAGACGGGCTCGCCTCGCCGTCCCCGGTTCATCACATGGTACCACGCATCAGGATACTGGATTCGTAACGGTCTGGCCATAAACGGTATCTACAGGATTTCAATCTAAGAGTCAAGAGCAGACTTGACCCCTTGGCCTCTTTATTTCAAGACAATCATATATCTACACGGACAGGCATTATGACTGTTGTGATGCCATTCCACTGCAGACGCCGCTGGATGGCAAAGGCCGTCTCATTATGGAGTATCTTCTGAAAAGGGTTTTCCTGGCGAAAAATCAGTTTTCCTGCGAAGACCGTTGCTCTTGGGAATTCTTTCACAAGAGACTCGCAAAGCTCTGTCGCAGTATCAGCTACATCTGTTCCTATCCCCATCCTGTAATCAGCCGGGAATCCGTAGGAACGTACAAGATTTACGTATTTTTTTAGGTCATTATCGACAGATTTTTTTAAGGAATCTATTTCTGCTATTCCTTTAAATGAACCCGAATCGATTTCTCCCACAGAGATAAAAACGAAGTTTTTGTAAAGTTTGGGAAATTCACGGACAACGGAAAGCCACACATGAAGACCAAAACCGCTGTAGCCTCTTACAAGGAGAATTGCTGTCGTCTCCTTTGGGTCTAACGGTTCATTATTGGGATCACGACCCTTGGGGAGTTCAGAAAGAATATCTTCGAGTTGTCGAACTCCTTTGCTCACTTTCCTGTAATGTCCACGGATTAAATAGCACAACCCGATCACTGTTGAGGTGATTAAAAGGGTCATCCAGCCGCCCTCTTCAAACTTCTCGAAGACGGTAATAATGAGGATTGTAAGGCAGAGTATCAAGCCGATAACGTGTATGACGATGTGTCTTTTCCAGGCTTTATCTTTTTCCCTGTTTCGGAAGAAAAAACTCGCCATTCCGAACTGTGAGAGCGTGAAGGTGAGAAACACATTAATGGAGTACATGACAACAAGGGCTGAAACGGAACCATTGGTGTATAATAAAAGAAACAGGGCGGCGCCACCCATCAAAAGGACGCCATCCTGCATGGAGAGGCGTTCGGATAATGATGCGAAGCGGCGGGGGAGCCAGGAATCGATGGCCATGTTTGCCATGACACTCGGTCCCCCTGCGAATCCTGACTGAGCACCAACCATGAGGAGACCCCCCTCGGAGAGAATGGTAATCAAAGCGATCCAGCCGCCCAGAGGCCAATTACCGAAAGTGAGATCGGCGAGGACTGCATTCAAAGTTCTCCCTTCGGTAGGCACTATTTGGTAAAGCGAATAACAGAACAGCAGCCCCGCTGCTGTAATTGCAAGCGATGTGGCCAGGTACACCATCGTACGCTTGCCCGTCTGGACTTTGGGTTCACGCATAATCTGCATCGCATTAGAAACAGCCTCGATACCCGTATAGGTACCTCCGCCCAGAGAAAAAGCCCTGAGAAAAATCGCCAACATACTTACATAACCTATGGTTGAGAGGTCATGCTTGAAACTCCCTTTATATGCTTCAGCAACAGGCCCGACTTGATCGACATGGCTTAACAAACCATAACCAATCAGCAAGACATGGGTTACAATGAAAATGATAAAAATCGGCGCGAGAACTGTTACAGACTCTTTTACGCCTCTCAAGTTCATGACAACAAGGAGGAGGATTAAAAAGACGACGAAGATCAATTTGTATTTAAGGTAGGCAATGGGTAGATAGCTGAACAGAGCATCGCCACAGGAAGCAAGAGATACGGTGATAGTCAGTACATAATCGACGAGAAGGGCGCATCCCGATATCACACCTGCGTTTTTGCCGATCATATGGGTTGAGACAATGTATCCGCCGCCGCCATGAGGGAAATGCTCGATGATACGGGAATATGCGTAGGAGATGATGAAAACTGTTAAAGCGGTCGCTAAGGCTAAGAAAACAGCAAGATAGCTGTGGGAACCCAGAGCCTTAAATGCCTCCTCCGGACCGTATGAAGAGGAAGAAAGGCCGTCGGCGCCGAGGCCGATCCATGCAAGGACGGGTATGAGAGATATCTTGTGAAATAGTGAAGGTTCATTGATATCTCGAGGCGGACCGATCAATCTGCGGCGCAACTTCTCAAAGAGGTTTAATGTGCGCTCCGAATTATCAGAATTCATAGCGTTTTATATGTGCCGTAGATTTATTTCCATAGTTTATGCTTACATTATATGAGAAGAGTCATTACGTTATCGGATTTTCAATATGAACACCTTCACAGACCTGGCCGCAGAGGAAACCACGTTTCCCGTTTAAGTGGGTACCCTGTTCATCGTATATTCGGATTGAAAAATCTTCGGTAAGTACTTTCAAGGAAAGTGATTTGCCATCCGCGATTGTTATCTGAATCGGCTTGCACTTCGTCGGGAGATTATCGGTATCACTGTCCTTAAAAGATAATTCATGTTTCCCGGAGTCGATTGTTAGTGGTGTGGTTTGTAGTGAAAATACTTCTCCCTTTTCGTGTCCGTCAAGAAGAATAACGTAGCTAAAATGCCGGCTAAGGTTTGTAATAGTTAATTCGGAAGCCATCGATTAATATTATAGAATGGGTCGCAGATGGTGTCAAATGAAAAGAGGGGTGCGATAAACGCAGATTGCCAGTTAATGTTTTGAACTTTTAGGCACGATTTGGGATTGTAGAGTACAGTCAATATTGAATACCGTTTGAAAGAAAGTATGCCAGTCAAAATTGTCGGAAGCTTGACTTCGGAAGTAAGGCAATGCACCAAAAAGGGTTAAATTCAACTGTCCCTGGTGTTGAGTTTTCGCAGTTCCTTGCGTAATATCTTTCCCATGGGATTTCTCGGCAGGCTCTCAACAAATTCAATGAATTTCGGCCATTTGTATTTGGCAAGCTGATTCTGACAGTAATTGAGAATCTCTTCCGCTTCTGCCGTCATGCCCTCTTTCAGTACCGCATACACTTTGATTTCTTCTCCCATTACAGGATCGGGGACGCCGATGGCCACAGCGTCCTTGACGGCCGGATGCTGGTACAGGATTTCCTCAATATCGCGGGGATAAATATTGAAACCGCCACGGATGATGAGGTCCTTTTTTCTTTCCACGATATACAGATAACCGTCCTCATCCATTCTCGCCATGTCGCCGGTGTGCAACCAGCCGTTTCTGAACGTCTTTGCAGTTTCTTCGGGCAGCTTATAATAGCCCGACGAAACATTGGGACCTTTGACCAGTAACTCTCCGACATCTCCCCCGGGGACATCCTGATCTTGATCATCCACGATCCTTACCTCAACTTCGGGGATAGGCTGGCCGATAGAGCCGGGTTTTGTCGGGCGGTTATGATAATTCGTACTGACTGCCGGCGAGGCTTCGGAAAGTCCATAGGCCTCAAAGACTGTACAGTGAAATCTCTTTTGAAATGCTAATAGATTCGCGACCGGAAAAGGTGCTGCACCACTGAGGCAGCTCTTCCATGAGGATAGATCGTACCTATCCGCATCGGGACTGTTCAGCATGGTGATGAACATGGCAGGGACACCGGGACAGTTGGTCACTCTGTATTTCTCGATCAGTTTAAAGGCCTCTTCAACCTGGAATTTCCGCATCAGGACATGCAGATTGCCATATGTGTATGCCTTATTCATTGATGTGATCCCGAAAGAGTGGGACAGGGGTAGTGCAATCAGGGTGATATCGCTTGCCTGGGTGCCGTGGGCGCGTGAAGCGTTCACCGCGTTGGAATAGAGATTCTTATGCGTCAGCATGACTCCTTTTGGCGTCGATGTAGTGCCTGCTGTGTAGAGGATCACCGCCAGATCATCCTCTTCGACGGCTGGGAAATCCGGTTCTTCGGAAGCATCCCTGATCAGTGACCGGAAAGGAATGGTTCCCGCCGGTGCGTTCTCGTCCGCGATGATTATGTTTTTCAGGGTTTTGATCGTCCGCAGCATGGGTTCGTTTTTTTGAAAAATGTCACGTGTGGTGATCATCGCAACGGCTTCACAGTTACCGAGAATATGGGTTAATTCCTTTTCGTTCATAAGGGGAATAAGGGGAACGATGACGGCGCCGCACCTGAGAATACCCTGGTAGCTGATAAGGACCTCCGGGCAGTTGGGCAGCATTACCGCCACTTTATCGCCCTTGTTAACGCCGAGCTTCTTCAGACCATTAGCCATCCCATTTGCATCATTAATCATTTGCCTGTTTGTGAAAGTTACGTCCTCAAAGATTAAAAATGGATATTCACCGAAGCTTTTCAGGTTTTCATCGGCAAGTGTGACAAGATTCATCGGTTGTCCTCCATTAAGTGAGCAGTTTCGTGAGTCTTGTTTTTATGAGCTGCTCAGCTTCATTCACGATTCTCTCAATGAGTTCTTTTACTGTCGGTATATCGTGGATTAGTCCCATTACCATACCGGCCCACCAGATGCCGTCTTCTAAATTTCCGTCGTCGATGACCTTCTTGCTCCTTTCACCCGAAACAAGAGTCAAAATGTCTTGAAATTGTGTCTCCCCGGGACGCGCCTCGATTTCAAGCACTTTCTGTGCGATGCTGTTGCGGTAGACCCGCCCGGTATGTCTCAGTGTTCGAAAAAGCAATGCTGTTTGCCGTTCATCGGACTCAACGATCTTCTTTTTCATGGTATCATGAATAGGGGCTTCCTTCGTTGCCAGGAAACGGGTGCCCATATTGATCCCTTCAGCTCCCAGTGCGAGGGCGGCGACCAAACCGCGGCCATCGCCGAAACCGCCCGAGGCGATGATCGGGATCTTAATTTTGTCCACTGCGGCAGGAATGAGCACAAGACCGGGAATATCATCTTCGCCCGGATGGCCGGCACACTCGAAACCGTCGATGCTCACGGCGGCGCAGCCAATCTTTTCAGCCTTAAGTCCATGGCGGACTGAAGTGCATTTATGGATGACTTTGATGCCTGCTGATGTGAAGGCTGGCAGGAATTGCTCCGGATTTTGCCCTGCAGTCTCAACGATCTTGATACCGGAATCAATAATGGCCTGGGCATATTCTTCATAAGGTATCGGCTTAATGGCAGGCAGAATTGACAAGTTGACGCCAAATGGTTTGTCGGTCATCCGACGTGTACGTTCAATCTCTTTTAAAAGGTCATCCGGAGTCGGCTGGGTCAGGGCGGTAATAAAACCGAGGGCTCCGGCATTCGCCACAGCAGCAACGAGTTCTGCGCGGCCGACATTCTGCATGCCTCCCTGCACAATAGGGTGCCTGATACCGAAAAGTTCAGTAAAGCGGGTACGGATCATAAAAAGTGACCTCCTCATATGGATGTCCTCTTTTACCGGAGCGTTGAAGATCCGTCAACGTGAAATCACTGTTTTATATTTCCGTTGACAGATATCATTACTTCTTCTATATTCGCCTTCCGAAAGCGGATCGGGGGCCTACCCTCCGTTGATAACAGTTTGTAAAGATACTATCGATTTTAATAAATGGACATGGAGTTGTCCTTCAGGTGATACAATGAGACAAAGGGAAATGAAGAGAAAATCTGATAACTGGATGGATCTCTATAAAAAAAATGTACCGGAGGAAACGGAGCCGGAACTGGGCAAGGAACTCCCCCATGGACCCGTGCTTTTTTATAATGAACTGGTAATAGAACATTGTACGAATCCCAGGAATGTCGGTGAAATAACCGATGCTGACGGGTTTGCGCACCTTGGCGATCCCTCATGCGGTGATTGGATGAACTTATGGATTAAAGTGGATTCGGGCAGGATTGCAGATATTAAATTCCTGTCCTCCGGATGTGCGGGCGCTGTTGCGACCAGCAGCATGACGACAGTGCTTGCCAGAGGGAAAACCATAGAAGAAGCGAAACGGATAACCGACGCCGATGTTATCCTTGCTCTTGAGGGAATTCCCGGACGCGACGGTAAATGCATTCTTTCAGGTACCAGCGCATTACTCGAAGCTATCAGGGACTATGAGCAAAAGAGCGGTGGGGCCAAAGAGAACGAATGAGGGGCCTGATCCGTTAAATAATAACGTTTTTCTCAGCCACTTTGCCTTCCATAATCAAAAAATATAGTTCGAATTCAATTGTCTCATCCTGGTTTTTCTATCAGGACATCTCCGTATTTCTAATGGGTATATAACGCCGAGAACCAACACCAGTGCCATTTGTTTTTAGAATACTTCCCCTGTAGCTATTCATATTATCTATTTGACTTATTCAATTAAATAATATATTGGCCGCCATATTTGTTTGAATTCACTTCATATAAGGAGGCCATGAGTATGCACAGAAATATTGAGCCGCTTGTTAACGACGGTTTTGACGGTCAGCACGCTAAAAGGGTTTTGAACTATATACAATCGCAGAGAGAGAAGGGAAAAAACGTGGTCGGCATCTACTGCGGGTATGCTCCTCTGGAGGTTATTCGCGCCATAAATGCCGTTCCGGCAGTGTTGTGTGCCTTTGCCAACAAAACCATCGCCGCGGCGGAAGCGGTGCTGCCCGCCAATCTGTGTCCGCTCATTAAATCGAGCTACGGGTTTATCATCACGGATACCTGTCCGTTTTACGCCCTCTCCGAGGCCGTCATTGCGGAGACCACGTGCGACGGCAAGAAAAAAATGTTCGAACTCATTTCACACATCAAGCCCATGTATGTCATGGATCTGCCCCAGCTTCCCGATGAACGGGAGGCCCAGGCCAACTGGACGGTCATGATCAGGAAACTGCAGACGTTTCTGGAAAACACCTTTGACAGAGAGATCCGTGATGAGGATGTGGAGGCGGAGATTAAAGACACCAACCGGAAATTCGAAATGATGAATCGGATTTTCGATTTCACCAGGCATAAGCCCTCAGTGATAAGCTGGAGCGAACTCTACGACCTGACGTATCTGGCACAATCGGCGACGTTCAACGATATTGCTCCCTTGCTGGAAGAGACCGTAAAGAAGCTGGAGAAAAGAGTCGCCTCCGGAGTTGCCGTCGGAGGTGCGGATTCGCCGCGGGTGCTCGTTACCGGATGCCCCGTGGGCGGGGACGCAAACAAGGTCTTCATGATTATCGAGGAACTCGGCGGCGATATCGTCTGTCTGGATTCCTGTACGGGGATGAAGACGTTTATGGGAAAAATAGAAGAAAATACGGCAGATCCGTACGCCGCCATCGCTAAACGATACCTGAAAATTCCCTGCTCCTGCATGACCCCCAACTCGAACCGCCTGCAGGAATTGGATGCAATGATTGACCGGTTTAAGCCGGATGCAATCATTGAAGTCGTGCTCCATGCCTGCCATTCCTATAATGTCGAATCCCACAAAATCCGCGTTCATGCAAAGAACAGACACGGCCTGCCTTATCTGAAGATCGAAACCGACTATTCAGAAGGCGATGTGGAACAGATACGCACACGGGTGGAGGCTTTGTTTGACAGTCTCTGATGTTAATACCAAAAAGGATTTAATCACCCCCTTTTTTAAAGGGGGCCGGGGGGATTTTTCATTTTCTTTGCAAAATCCCTCTAAATCTCCCTTTACAGAAGGGAGACTTAATAGAATCGATGATTTTCATGTTTTCCTCGTGCCCCAGCGGACATGAGGGTTTATTACAGTTTTGTTGTTGTTATACGAATAGGGAACTATGATCAGTGCAGGCATTGACATCGGATCGCGAACGGTCAAGCTCGTTGTGGTAGAAAACGGGGAGATCATTCTGGTCCGGAAGGATATGAATTCGTACAATCCCTTGGAGGTCTGCAGAAAGATCATAGATGGCGTACAGTACGATACCATCACCGCCACAGGCTACGGGAGGAATCTGTTCCGCAATTATTACGATTGCCGTGTGATCAGTGAAATCAAGGCCTTCGCGATCGGCGCGCGAAAAGTCTGTCCGGACTGCCGGACGATTCTCGACATCGGCGGACAGGACACCAAGGCCATTTCCCTCACCGAGACGGGGCACATCGAACGGTTTGAAATGAACGATAAGTGCGCCGCCGGAACGGGCAAGTTCCTTGAGATCATGGCCACCGCCCTCGGCTTCGGTATGGAAGAATTTATTACGGCAGGTTCGTCAACGCGAAACGCCGTCAAGATCAACAGTATGTGCACCGTATTCGCGGAGTCGGAGGTCATCTCCATGCTGGCGCAGGGGCATGACAGGTCGGAAATTTCCCGAGGCATCCATGAAACGATCTGCCGGCGTTCGGCTGCCATGTTGAAACGCGTGTATGTGGGGGGGAGGATCGCCTTCTTTGGCGGTGTGGCCATGAACTCCTGTGTGAATGATATTCTCAGTCAAGAAATCGGCAGTGACCTCTTCGTTCCGGGGGACCCGCAGATTGTGGGCGCTCTTGGCTGTGCGTATATGAAGACTACAAAGGAATCGTAATAGGGAAAAATTTTGGAAACACAAACCTCATCATCGTCTGCTATGAAGCAAATGCCCATTCGCCCATCTCTTAGGGAAGTTATGGCGCATGTATCGGAGACATGCACGGACTGCGGCATATGCCGGGAGGAATGCGGTTTTCTCGAAAAATACGGCACGCCGAAGGAAATAGCGGATAGTTATGATCCCGGGACGAAAGAAGGACAGGTCATGCCCTTTGAGTGCAGCCTGTGCCGGCTCTGTAATGCCGTCTGCCCTCTCGGCTTAAATCTCTCCGGGATGTTCCTTGAAATGCGCCGGGAAGCGGTGGATCGTGATGCCGGTTCCTTTCCCGAGCACGCCGCGCTCCTCGATTACGAAAAGCGGGGGATGTCGAAACGGTTCACATGGTATGGACTTCCCGAAGGATGCCGGACTGTCCTTTTCCCGGGATGCGCAATGCCCGGGACACGGCCTGCCAGAACGCAAGATCTTTTTGAGACCCTCCAAAAACAGGATCCGACTATCGGCATCGTCCTCGACTGTTGCGGGAAAATATCCCACGACCTGGGTCGTAAACAGTTCTTTCGAGCAATGTTCGAGGAGATGAGAAATTATCTGCTGTCGCAGGGTGTAAGGGAGGTTCTGGTCGTCTGTCACAACTGCCATGACATCTTCAGCAGATACGGCGACGGCCTGAATATCCGCACGGTCTATGAAGCGCTGCCGGGGAATATTGTTTCCGGCGCCTTGAAAAGCCATGATATCGTGATTCACGACCCGTGCGGCGTACGGTTTCATAAAGACGCCCATGCTGCAGTGCGCCGTCTGGTCGGCATGACGGGCGTCGCCTCCCGGGAAATGAACCATTCAGCGGAACGAACCCTTTGCTGTGGAAGCGGGGCGGGTGTGAATGTCCTGTCGCCCGAACTAGCAGACCGATGGTTGGAACGCACATGGAAGGAAGCGGGAGAACGCCGGATCGTTACCTACTGCTGCGGCTGCGCCGGACGTCTCAGCGGCAAGGCGGCGGTGCATGCCCTCGATGTTCTCTGTGAACCGGAGGCGGCCCTGGTGGGGCAAAGCAAAATCTCCGGAGCGCCCTTTACCTACCTTAACCGGCTCCGCATCAAGAATTACTTTAAAAAGAAGATAGACACAGCCGCTTCCCGGGAGAGAACCTATACGGTGTCGGAAGGGAAGAAGAAAGGGTGGATCGGGCGTCTGGCGATTCTGGCCGTCCTTATAGCTGCCATTGTCGCCGTCCGAACGACAGGCGCCACCCGTTATCTTGATCAGGAAACCCTCCGTCAATTGATTGCGGGGTACGGGATGCTGGCGCCCCTCATCTATATGCTGATCTATACGATTGCGCCGGCTTTGCTCCTGCCCGGTCTCCCCATTACCATCGCCGGGGGGATTCTCTTCGGGCCTTTCTGGGGGGTAATCTACACCATCACCAGCGCGACGGTAGGAGCATGTATTGCCTTTCTCATCTCGCGTTACGTGGCCAGGGACTGGGTCGAGGGCAAGCTCCGGAGCCCCCGGTGGCGCCGCCTTGACGAAGGGGTGGAAAAGCACGGATGGAAGGTCGTGGCCTTTACCCGTCTCATTCCCCTTTTCCCGTTTAACCTTTTGAATTATGCTTTCGGGTTGACAAAGATCGGTTTCTGGCCTTACGCCGTGGCGTCCTTTATCTGCATGCTTCCAGCCTGCATCGCCTTTATCGTCTTTTCCAGTTCGCTCCTGGATTTGATTCGAGGAAAAATCTCGATCACGTTCATTATCGGAATCGCCCTCGTTGTATTGGTTTCCCTGATTCCTTTTTTTTATCGGCAGTATCAGAAGAAGAAAGGCATAGGGGACCCCCTGTGACATTACACATTTCATAAACTGACATATATTATGTGAGGGGAAACGGTGCCCGTAACCTGGAGCGTTTGAAGATACGGATACCGACATTTGCCAAGCTGCCTTCCGTATTAGGCCTGCTGCACGGTATACACTTCATTATCACATGTGGCGACTGTGCCGGTTGTCTGACAGACAGGGTAGATAAAACTCTGCAGAATTGTCTTGAACCTATTTTATTTAAAAAAACCGTCCTTTATAGCTGCAGGTAAGGAAATACATAATCCGATGACGAAAAGGCTCCAGATACCGTAGATGACTGCGTGTTCGTGTGTTTGTAACAATTTTACCAGGAATAACTCCCCATTGCCGATTTTGATTTGTAAGACAATAAAATATCTTATAACAATGGGAATCAGTGCAAAACCCATAACACAAAACAGTGCGAAAAACATTGTACGAGTGGTGTTGGTGATTCAGGTTTATGCCTCCCGGCAAATATTGATTGAACAAAATCAGCGATGAGAGGAAGCATGAAAAGATGTGCGATCATTAAACAATCGATTGCCGGGCAAGGAATCTCTTCCCCATACTAATGCTTACTGAGGGTTTTACATCAAAATCGAGGTTTCGGTTAAGAAATAAACTGAGCATTACAATATATATTGTTCATTAAACAAAAAGGCAGGATCATTTCTGACCCTGCCTTTCGTTTTGAGAGGTTAAGTTGATTAGTTTCTCATCCTTTTCCTGATTCCTGCCAGTCCAATCAAACCAAGGCCAAGAAGCAGCATGGTTGCGGGTTCGGGGACGGGGTACCGACCCATTAAATTGTCATTACCGCACTCATACGTATAATGGACAGTGAACGGTCCGTACGGGTTTATATAGTCACTGATTTCACTAAGATCTATGGTTACGCGATTGTGCGACCCGCCTGACAATCCAGTCTGAGCATCGGTTAAACCAGCTTCATATGTGAAGGAGTAACTGCCTATCGGGTGTATTGATGGGTCATCTAAATCGTACTTCCACGGATTAGATGCTGCATTGTGACGGGGGTTAGCGTAAAATGTAGTTATTACCTTTGAATTTCCGTCTATGGCGTAAAGTTCGTATATATTGTCAGGTGTGCTGTCTTGCGTTCTGGTTGCAAAGTTTACTGGATGTAGCACATAGTCATAACCCCAGCGATTATTTACACTCACCTCTCCGCCAGGCGAATAAATGGCACCCAAATCCGTACCGTACTGTACGTCACCAGTAACGTCGAAGAATATGTCTCCAGAAAACATGTCTCCATGACCATTCTTGAAGTCGTAACCGCCTGTCATGGACAGTATCGCGCCGTTCTTCATGAACGCTTCGAGGTCCCATTCCTGGGTGGATACCATCCCGGGCTCAACCTCCTGATCTTCATTTGTTCCATACCATCCAGTGCCGCTTCCCACTTTATCAAAGATTGTGATATTCGCTGCGTATGCGTTCGACACGGCAAGAGATAGAGCAAGAATCAACAATATTTTAAGTGTGCGCATGTTTACACCTCCTTCTTAAACTGTCAGACTTTGCATTAAGATACGCAACTAACATGCCACAGCATGAATATTTTAGAAAAGATAGCCTTCACATTTCATAAGTCATTGAAATATTGATTGTAATACTTGGTCGATCAGAAAACTCGAGATTGGAATATCCGTCCTTCGCCTTTACCTTTTGTAAAAAGTTGTAAAAAATCTCGACAGTATTACTGTGTATTACGAATATTCGAAAAGCATTTTTAGCACAATATAATGAAAATACAATGTATTACACAAATTATTTGTCTTTGTAAAGAAACCCGACATAGTTGATATATATCCCCAATTAGGGGTTTTTATATTTGAATTTTCATTATGGTTCTCACGTAGAGGTTTTTCTAATAATGTATAAACAAGACTAAAAATTTATAGATCAGAAAACGATAATAAAGAGGATGCATCATATTTATAAATATGTGACAAATGCTGATATTGGCATTATTACGATGAAAGCAGGTATATCTCGGCTGTCATTTCGTCGCAAGAATTATGTCATCCCGTCCAATAACATCCAGGCATAATCTATTGCAGACAATAGCAGGGGATTACATGATTAATATTCTTTTCCTTAATAAGGCCGTGAATCGGACGAGTGTCGGAATTCTTTACATCTTTGGTGTGCAGATCACTCTGCAATATCTATCATAGAACTTTAGATAGGCGGGATGCCATTACTATTCGTATACTTATATTGTTAATATCTTGATATTGGGATGTCTGGCACGGTTATTGTGATACGTGGTATTACAGTTAACGCAATGATCATATACGGATTTATTTTTTTCATAAGCGCATAAAAGATATGATTATCGAACATATCAATTATTTATGCTATAAAGACGCCCGTTCATTCTGAGTGAAGAGGATATGATGAAAATCAATACGGCAATGGGAGTGGAATTGAAAACAGGAAGCGTGTCGACGAGCCGGCAATCATGAAGTTTTTTCTGCCGGAATATTTTGAAGACAAATCAAGATCAATAGAGTAAAAGAGGTGGAGTCCTTCCTTGAGGAGTGCGCTATGAAAATCAAACCCGTACAATATTGGCGATTAATCGCCGCTTTCAGCTTCATTCTGTTCCTTCCTTATCCGCTGCATGCCAAACCGGATCTCGTACGCGAGATGAAAGGGCTCCATATACCTTTTATCGCCAATATGGGACAGATAGATGAAGCTGTCGCATTTTATGCGAAAACATTTGGTGGTACCGTCTTTGTTACGAGAGATGGAGACATTATTTACTCTCTTCCGAAGACAGATCGGAAAGGAAAGGTGGTCGGGGGATGGGTTCTCAAAGAAGAATTCGAAGGCAGTGCTATCAAGCACGTAACGGCAGAGGAGAAATCTCCCACAGCGGTGAGTTGTTTTAGAGGGAATGATCCTTCTACATGGAGAGGTAATGTCGCCACCTATCAGCTCGTTAACCTGGGAGAAGTATACAAAGGGATAGAAGTAAAGCTCAAAGCCTACGGGAACAATGTGGAGAAGCTCTTTTATGTAAAACCGGGTTCAAGACCGGATCAGATCAGAGTAAGCGTAAGCGGTGGAAAAGGCATAAAGATCAACGATGCCGGCGAGCTCGAAGCGGCAACTGATCTTGGATCTATCGCATTTACGATCCCCTTTGCCTATCAGGAAATCAAGGGTAAACGTGTTGACATACCTGTCAGATATGCCATTCTTGACGCCGACAAGAAATCGACACGTGGTGGGCACGTCTACGGCTTCTCCATCGGTTCCTATGACAAAACGGAGGCCCTCGTCATAGACCCGCTTCTCCAATCGACATACATAGGTGGAAGTAATTCTGATTATGCCTATTCGATTGCCACTGACTCCAGCGGGAACGTGTACGTTACAGGCGAATCATTCTCCATTGACTTTCCGAATGCCATCAATGGGTACCAGTCATCGCATGGAGGAGATGGAGGGAAACGCGATGCCTTTGTCACGAAACTCAATTCAGGGCTTACATCAATTATCCAATCCACGTACCTGGGCGGGAATGGAGATGATCGGGCATATGCGATAGCCGTTGACAATAATGGGAATGTCTACGTTGCAGGTCAGACGTCTTCCACAGATTTTCCCGGAACTGCCGGCGGTTATGGTGGCAATAGTGACGCCTTTGTCGCAAAACTTAATTCGGAACTTACAACCATCCAATCCATGTACCTGGGCGGGACTGGATCCGATTGGGCCAATTCGATAGCCATTGAAGCAGGCGGAAACATCTACGTCGCGGGGACAACCGATTCTGCTGTCTTTCCAGGGACAACTGGCGGCGCTCAGGCATCTAAAGGTACTGGCTTCGATGCCTTTGTTACGAAGCTTGATTCGAATCTCGACACTGTCAAGAGCACGTATCTGGGAAGGGAGGGATACGACGAGGTTTATTCGTTAGCCTTATATTCAAGTGATGGCAACACTTACGTCTATGCTGCGGGCCAGACCGATTCCACCAACTTTCCGGGCACCTCAGGCGGCGCTCAACAATTTAATGGAGGAGCCTTCGATGCATTCGTTACAAAGCTGAATTCAGACCTTACATCAATTGTCAAATCAACGTACCTGGGTGGGGACGGATATGAATCTGCCTATTCGACGGTCGTTGACGCAGGCGGATTCGTCTACGTTGCAGGGTACACCTCTTCCACCGACTTTCCCGGTACGTCAAGCGGCGCTCAGCCGTCTCATGGAACAGATGCAGGTCTTAGTGACGCCTTTGTCACGAAACTCAATTCAGAACTTACCTCATTAGTCCGATCAACGTACCTGGGTGGGGACGGCGATGATTACGCCAATGCGATGGCTATTGACTCGAGTGGAAATGTCTACATTGCAGGTCAGACCATTTCAACTACCCTTACAGGGACTGCAACAGATAGCGTCCAGCCGCATAAAGGAGGATCTTGGGACGCCTTTGTTGCAAGACTTAATTCGGACCTCACGTCCATTGCCAAATCTACATTTCTCGGTGGAAGTGGAAGTGAATCCGCTTATGCAATTGCCATTGACTCGAATGATAAGATCTATGTTGCGGGGTTTACGTTTTCCATCAACTTTCCGGGAACCGCGGGCGGAGCCCAATCTGAGGGACAGGGAGGCGATGAGATTTTTGTAAGCAGATTCGATTCAAGCCTCACAGGAAACACCCTTGCAGTATCAAAGACCGGCAATGGGACAGGCAACATCACAGATTCGCTGGCGGGAATCAACTGCGGCAGCGTCTGCAATACGAAATACGGTATCGGTACATCGATAGCCCTTACCGCCTCGCCCGATACGGGTTGCACATTTGTCGGATGGTCCGGAGGCGGCTGTTCAGGTACAGGGACATGTAATCTGATCATGTCTAATATGGATGTAACAGTTACAGCAATGTTCAGTGATATAACCTCTCCTTCAAATGGATTAATCACGATAAATTCCGGGGCAACCATTACAGGCAGTATTTCGGTTGCCTTATCGCTATCCGCGAACGATGCCGGTGGCGTCACTGAAATGAAAATCTCCAATGAAGATGCGAACTGGAACACTGTCACTGCTGTGCCATACAGTTCCTCAATAGCATGGAACCTCATGCCAGGTGACGGAATAAGAACGGTATATGTTATGTTTAAAGATGCCGCAGGTAACTGGTCGAGTGTCTATTCTGCGTCGATCACCTTGGATCAAAGTCCGCCCATAACCACGATCTCAGGCACGCCTGCATCCCGGACGAATTCCACCTCTGCGAGCCTGACGGTAGGCGGGGCAGATGTAGTCGCTTACAAGTATAAGCTTGACGGCGGTGTTTACTCGCCATCGGAGATTCCGGCTGGCACGCCGATCAGCCTCTCATCCCTTTCGGAAGGTTCCCATACGGTTTATGTGATCGGGAAGGACACTGCGGGTAACTGGCAGGCTGAGGGATCGGCCACAGAAGCAACGTGGACGGTGGACCTTACCCCGTCGACAGCCACGATATCGGGCACGCCTGCAGCGCTGACCAATACCACCTCTGTGAGCCTGACGGTAAGCGGGACAGATGTAGTTGCCTATAAGTATAAGCTTGATAGTGGTATTTATTCGCCATTGGAGATTCCGGCTGGCACGCCGATCAGTCTTTCGTCCCTTTCAGAAGGTTCCCATACAGTTTATGTGATCGGGAAGGATAGTGCAGGTAACTGGCAGGCTGAGGGATCGGCTACCATGGTAACGTGGACGGTGGATAGTACTCCGTCTACGGCCACGATCTCGGGCATGCCTACATCCCGTACGAATTCCACATCAGCGAGCCTGAACGTAGGGGGGATAGATGTCGTTGCATATAGGTATATGCTTGACGGCGGTGTCTACTCGCCATCGGAGATTCCGATTGGTACGCCGATCAGTCTCTCGTCCCTTTCAGAAGGTTCCCACATAGTTTCTGTCATCGGGAAGGACACTACGGGTAACTGGCAGGCTGAGGGATCGGCTACCATGGTAACGTGGACGGTGGACCTTACCCCCTCTACGGCCACGATCTCGGGCGTGCCTGCATCCCGTACGAATTCAACATCAGCGAGCCTGACAGTAAGCGGGACGGATGTGATTGCCTACAAGTATAAGCTTGACGGCGGTGTTTACTCGACTTTGGAGATTCCGGCTGGTACGCCGATCAGTCTTTCGTCCCTTTCGGAGGGTTCCCATACAGTTTCCGTCATCGGGAAAGATAGTGCAGGTAACTGGCAGTCAGAGATATCGGCTACCATGGTAACGTGGACGGTGGACCTTACCCCCTCAACGGCCTCGATATCGGGCGCGCCTGCATCTCTGACGAATTCCACCTCTGTGAGCCTGACGGTAAGTGGGACGGATGTGGTCGCTTACAAGTATAAGCTTGACGGCGGTGTCTACTCAGCATCGGAGATTCCGATTGGTACGCCGATCAGTCTCTCGTCCCTTTCAGAAGGTTCCCATACGGTCTCTATCATCGGGAAGGACACTACGGGTAACTGGCAGGCTGAGGGATCGGCTACCATGGTAACGTGGACAGTGGACCTTTCCCCCTCTACGGCCTCGATATCGGGCATGCCTGCATCCCGCACGAATTCCACCTCTGCGAGCCTGACGGTGGACGGGACAGATGTGGTCGCCTACAAGCATAAGCTTGACGGCGGTGTCTACTCGGCATTGGAGATTCCGGCTGGCACGCCGATCAGTCTTTCGTCCCTTTCAGAAGGTTCCCATACAGTTTATGTGATCGGGAAGGACACTGCGGGGAACTGGCAGGCTGAGGGATCGGCTACCATGGTAACATGGACGGTGGATATTACCCCGTCTACGGCCACGATCTCGGGCGTGCCTGCATCCCGTACGAATTCCACATCAGCGAGCCTGAACATAGGGGGGATAGATGTCGTTGCATATAGGTATAAGCTTGACGGTGGTGTCTACTCAGCATCGGAGATTCCGGCTGGCTCGCCGATTACTCTTTCATCCCTTTCAGAAGGGTCCCATACGGTTTCTGTGATCGGTAAGGATAGTGCGGGGAACTGGCAGTCAGAGGGATCGGCGACAACGGTAACGTGGACGGTGGATATTACTCCGTCTACGGCCACGATATCAGGCATGCCTGCATCCCGTACGAATTCCACGTCAGCGAGCCTGAACATAGGGGGGATAGATGTCGTTGCATATAGGTATAAGCTTGACGGTGGTGTCTACTCAGCATCGGAGATTCCGGCTGGCTCGCCGATTACTCTTTCATCCCTTTCAGAAGGTTCCCATACGGTTTCTGTGATCGGTAAGGATAGTGCGGGGAACTGGCAGTCAGAGGGATAGGCCACAACGGTAACGTGGACGGTGGACCTTACTCCCTCTACGGCCACGATATCGGGCATGCCTGAATCCCCGACCAGTGCCACGTCAGCGAGCCTGACGGTAGGCGGGAAAGATGTCGTTGCCTACAAGTATAAGCTTGATAGTGGTATTTATTCGCTATCATGGATTTCAATTGCCACGCCGATCAGTCTTTCATCCCTTTCAGAAGGTTCCCATACGGTTTCTGTGATCGGTAAGGATAGTGCGGGTAACTGGCAGGCTGAGGGATCAGCTACCATGGTAACGTGGACGGTGGACCTTACCCCCTCTACGGCCACGATCTCGGGCACGCCTGCAGCGCTGACCAATGCCACCTCTGTGAGCCTGACGGTAAGCGGGACGGATGTAGTTGCCTACAAATATAAGCTTGACGGCGGTGTCTACTCAGCATCGGAAATTCCGGCTGGCACGCCGATCACTCTTTCCTCCCTTTCAGAAGGTTCCCATACGGTCTCCGTTATCGGTAAGGACACTGCAGGTAACTGGCAGGCTGAGGGATCGGCCACTACAGTGACGTGGACGGTGGATATTAACCCACCCACTGGGACAATCAGTATAAATAATGGCGCCCTGAGAACCAGATCGACGTCGGTCATCCTGAACATTACCGCCACAGACACAACCTCCGGGGTAGTTAAGATGTCCTTGAGCAGTGATGGTGTTGTATATGGTGAATGGGAGCATTTCAGTCCTACCAGATCATGGATACTGTCGCTTGCACCTGGTGAAAAGAGAGTTTACGTCAAATTCAAGGATGCAGCTGGCAATGAATCAGTGCCGTATTCCGGTATGATAACGCTCGACGCTACTGAAAAGGGCGACATCGATGGCAGCGGCGGCGTTGTGGATCTTAAAGATGTCATACTTGCCCTCCAGGTGATGTCGAGGATAACGCCCGCCGTACCCATATACAAAGAAGCCGATGTGAATGGTGACGGCAGGATTGGTTTGCCTGAGGCGATCTACATTCTGCAGAAGGTCGGAGAGATTCGATAGAAGCGCTCAATAAAAGAAGATAATGCAATATTGCTTCATGGGGAAGCGGTACAAAGTACATCTTCCCCATGAACACGTTCCATCGCTTGACGACATTCTTAAACACGCCGGCATGGTCATTGTTCCTGGTCAACCTCTCTGTTTTCGCAGCGCCGTCGATGGTTTCTCCATCCACTGTTTGATGCGGTTGGCGTCGCCGTAGCGGGACAGCTTGCCTTGAGAATCGAGCAGCACAATCAGCACCGGACGCTTGGCCACATAGGCCTGCATCACCAGGCACCGGCCTGCCTCATCGATGAAACCCGTCTTGGAGAGGCCGATCTGCCATCGAGGGCTCCGGACCAGGCGATTGCTGTTGCGGAATTCCCGTGAACGGTAGCCTGTATGAATCGTGGCCTCTTTGCGGGTTGTGAATTCCCGGATAAGGCGATACTTGTAGGCGGCGTCCACCATCCGCGCCAGGTCCCGTGCGGAGGAGACATTGCCGCTGGAGAGCCCGACAGGGTCCTCGAAGCGCGTCTCGACGAGTTCCAGCGACTTGGCCTTGGCATTCATGGCAGTAACGAATGCGCCGAGACCACCCGGATAAGTCCTTCCCAGAGCATGAGCAGATCGGTTCTCGGAAGCCATCAAAGCCAGAAGCAGGGCATCTCCGCGTGTGAGGCGATTACCCACCCGCAGGCGAGAGCGGCTGTGGCGAAGGGTGTCAACGTCTTCGGGTGCGATGTTGAGCGATTCCTGGAGGTT
>JAPLJS010000109.1 GCA_026388545.1 Deltaproteobacteria bacterium | reverse complement strand
GCGATGGAGATCAGCGCTGCTGACCTTTCATAACCGCTCAACCCTCTCAAGTTTACGATACCATACTCTGTGCAAACATAATTCGTTAACTGAGCCGGAACATCCACCGATGATCCTTCAGGCAGGAAGGGAACTATCCTCGATGTACCGTGCTTGCTCCTCGCCGTCATGGAGGCGACACCGCGTCCGCCTTTCGACTGGGCGCAGAAGGATACAAAATGGAAGTAGCCTCCGGAGCTCGATATCGGTCGTTTTTCATAGAAACAGGAGCACTGCTGGCCGAGAAGGTCAACAGCCACGCAGTTATCAATGGCGATCATGTTGTCGAGCCTTGTCAGATTATGCAGGTTATTGGTGTAACTGATATCATAGACCGCCAGGTTCTGGTTCCGATGGATGGTGTCATAGTACCACTTTACATCCACGGGGAAGGCAAAGGTATAGACGCTCTTGCCGCGGTCGGCAGGGAGAGTTTTATACGCGTTGGTCACCTGACCCGATTCGATCAGCTTGATGAGACCGGCATTGAGCATCTCCGTGTGGATACCGAGATCCTTGAATCCGGCATCGGCCATGGCGCCGACACAGGCGGAGGGAAGTGATCCGATCCCCAACTGGATGATGTCCCTGTCCCGCATTATGGTCATAACATGTTTGGCAATGGCCTCTTCCTCGGGTTTTGCCTTGATGGCCTTTTCATTGATCTGGGGCCATTTGTACTTCTCACAATCCACCTCGACCCAGTAGTCGACGTCATCAATATTAATGGTGTTAAAACGACCGCCCTCGGCCCATGGATAGTCTGAACGAACTTCAATGACTTTCTTCTTTGCGCACTGACTGAAGATATTGGCGTTGTTGGTACCATAAGAAAAGTTGGCAAAGCCGTGCTCATCGAAGGGCGATGCCGCATTCCACCACCAGTCAAACCCTCGGTTTTCCTTTACCGCATTGGCGAAGCGATAATGGCAGAACCACATTCCCATGGACCATCCCCAGTGTGCCCAGTCGCTCACATTATTGGCATCTCTGGCCTTACGGTTCCAGGGGAAGAAGAAATACTCATGGATGCAGTGAAATTCCTGCATTTTGACCATATCCAGAATCTGCTGGGGTGTTCTCTTTTTGTCACGAATCTTCTGTTGAATAGGTGTCGTCATCTTGCTTCCCTCCTTCAAAGGTAATTTAGTTTTATACCATCCAGCTGAATTAATTCAGCCACTCTTGAGCGCTATCTTGATTTTTGCAACATTAATGGTCCGCATAAATCTGTACGAAGGAATAAATCTCGAAGCATATAAGATTTTTTGGAGCGGTCGAAGATGTGTCGCCGGTCTGTTCTGGAAATGGCAAGGCTCATGGGACGTCTGTTCATAATTAAAACGTTGTGGGTGTTAAGGATTTGATAATAATGAAGAAACAGGTTTTCTTCTTTTTGTTACCAATGTGAACCTTTTGAGAAACTCTCAGTTTTCCGTCTATCACCGATACTGTGGCATACTGCATATCATGTTTGATTGCACAAGTATAAGTAATAAAGCATCCGATGCCCATAGATCATCAGAGGTTCATTTACCTCTTCAGTCATTAGTGTTGTATGGAAAAAAAAGAGGAAAGGCAATATTAAAAGGTTAATAAATAATATTAATAAAAAACTAATATCAGGCATGGGAGGGTAAAAAGAAGAAACCTTGCAAAAAGCATAGTCTTTGTTTTTACTCGATATCCCTTGTCCTATATTAGTTTTTCCCTAATATTTCTTAGAAACCTTTTAATATTGCCTTTCTTGATTTTTTCCATACAATACGCATGAATTAAGAATTCTCAGTAGTTACTTGCAAGTTGCAAAAAGAACTAAAATGAGAGTGGAGTTTATAATTGAGGTGTCAACCTCATGAAGGCTTATTACGAAATTGGGTGAAGGGTAAAGCGATCCTCGCTGGTTTCTCAGTGGGGCGGGAACTAAGAATAACGAAAAGGAGGTAGAATCCAGTGGAAGTGATTGATCAAGGAATTGGCAAAATATTTACAGACCCCGATCCGGATAAGGCGCGCGAATTCTTTCGCAAGAAGAGCCGCAAACTGGAATCCAAGTTGATGTCCGTCAAAGAGGCCGTGGAGAAGTTTGTTCATGATGGCGATTATCTAACACTCGGCGGCTTCGGAGCGAACAGGATACCGGCAGCGGTTGCGCATGAAATCGTGAGACAGGGAAGGAAAAATATGGGTTTTGCAGGTCATACGTCCACCCATGATTTCCAGATACTCTGCGCAGGCGAGGTGTTCAACAAATGCGATGTAGCCTACATTGTCGGTTTGGAGGCTCGCGGTTTGTCACCCAATGCGAGGCGCTACATGGAGAGCGGCAAGGTCGAAGTGAGTGAATGGACCAACTACTCGCTGGCCGTTCGCTTCAAGGCTGCAGCAGCAGGGGTTTCTTTCTATCCATCCAGAAATATCATGGGAACCGATACGTTCAAATACAGCGGTGCAAAAATTATTCAATGCCCTTTCACGGGAACAAAGTATGCGGCCATGCCTGCCCTTTATCCCGATGTGTCAGCTATTCATGTCCATGAGTCGGATATCTACGGCAATTGCCGTGTGAGGGGCATCACCGTTTCCGATTTCGATGTTGCAAGGGCTTCTAAACGTTTGATCATTACCTGTGAAAGGCTGATTTCCGATGAGGAGATCCGCAGAGATCCGAGCTATACGGTTATTCCTTACTGGTGTGTTGATGCCGTATGTGCGGTCCCTTACGGCAGTTATCCCGGAAATATGTATGCGGAATATTTCTCCGATGAGGAACACATAAGAGAATGGCTGAAGGTGGAAGAGGATCCGGTCGAGTTCAAAAAATTCCTCGAAAAGAATATTTACAGCTGCAAGGATCACTTTGAATATATCGAGAAGAACGGCGGAATGCACAAACTGTTGAAGCTCAGGGAAAAAGAATTCATGTTTCTCAAAGCGAGAGATTAGAAAGGAGGAGAGTATACGGTATGGCTGATTATAATACTATGGAACTGATGATATGCACCGCTGCAAGAGAGTTAGAAGACGGGGCTTCTATTGTAGTTGGAACTGGAGCTCCCAATGCGGCAGCAATGCTTGCGCAGAAGACCCACTCACCAAACCTGGTAATCCTTTTTGAGGCTGGCGGGGCGGCGCCCTTGATCCCTGAAATGCCCATATCCGTGGGAGATTCCAGAACGACTTGGAAGGCCTTGATGGCGAGCGGCATGTGTGAAATTATGGAAACGTGCTGTCGCGGAATGATCGATTACACCTTCCTCGGTGGTGCCCAGATCGATATGTACGGAAATTTGAATTCCACGAGAATTGGTCCTGACCATCAGAAACCGAAGGTTCGATTCCCGGGGAGTGGCGGTGCCAATGACCTTGCTTCATTTTGTTGGAGAATGCTCGTCATGACACCTCAGGATGCCAAAAGATTTGCTGAGAAATGTCAATTTATTACAACGCCAGGCTGGCTGACAGGCGGTGATTCGAGGGCGAAATCAGGTCTTCCGCTGGGAACCGGTCCTTACAAGATCATTACCAATATGGCAGTGATGGACTTTGAACCGGAATCGAAGAGGATGCGGATTATCGCGGTCAACCCCGGTTATTCCGAAAAGGATGTTCAGGATAATTGCGGGTTTGAACTTCTGAAGGCAAAGAAGATCGTGGAAAACACACCTCCAACAAAGGATGAATTATCCATCCTGAGGGAGCAGATAGACCCGTATCGCTACGTCATCGGCAGGTAAATATTTGAGGAGCTAAGATCAATCGGGGTTAAAAATAGCGATCCTGGGAAGGGTGAGGAGAATTATTATGGCGGAAGAAAAAAAGGAAAATTTGGCAGGGGATGACGGCAACTTGAGACATTGGGAAGAGCAGGATGCCATCCTCATGAAACACCGTGAAGAAGCGTACAACATCGGCGGCGAGGAGCAGATCAAACGCCTTGCCAAGCAGGGCAAGAAACCGATGCGTGAACTCATTAAGATGTTGATTGACCCGGGCACAGAGTTCTTTGAGATTGGACTGGATGCAGGCTACGATATAGGGAAGATAAAGCTTTACGGCGGGGATGTCTACGAATCGGAGAAAAGAGGGCACATTCCCGGCGGCGGGATGGTTACCGGTGTCGGTGTTGTTCACGGAAAAGATTGTATGATCTTCGCCAATGAGAACCGCTATGCAGCAGGAACCTATTTCCCCATCACTCTGAAGAAGCATATGAGGGCCCAGGCGATTGCCGAGCGCCTCCAATTACCCTGCATATACCTCGCCGACTCCGGTGGTATCAACCTTCCGCTGCAGTTGGGTTGCTTTGCTGACGATGGTCACTTTGGCAGTATGTTTTATAATATGTGCCGCATGTCCGCCATGGGAATAAAACAATATACCCTCTCCACCGGCGGTAACACAGCAGGCGGCGCCTATATCGTTTATCTCGCTTCAGAATCCATTATGATAGAGAAGCTTGCATTCGCCTTCCTGGCAGGTCCTCCTATGGTAAAATCGGCCATCGGTGAGACGGTTTCCATGGAAGATCTGGGAGGCGCCTACGTCCATACCCAGCACTCCGGCGGTTGCGACCATTTCGTGAGATCCCAGGAAGAAGGGATAAAAAAGCTGCGTGATATCATTGAGTTTGAACCATCCCAGACGCTTTACTGCGAACGCAGAAAACCCGTTGAGCCAAAATTTGATTACAAGGAAATGATGCGCTGCACCCCCACCAACACCTACAATGCGATTCAAATCAAGGATACCCTCAGATGTCTTGCTGATGACAGCTATTTCCATGAATACAAGCCGACATACGGCCTCAACCGTGGTGAAACTGTCGTTGCCGGCAAGATGTGGATGAAGGGTATGCCGGTGGGGGTCATCGCATCAAGCGCAAGCGGCGTCATCTATATTGAAGCGGCAAGAAAGGCAACGGAATGGATGATCCGTTGCGGAAACTCAAGGCTTCCGGTTATTTTTCTCCAGGGATCTCCGGGCTACATGGTCGGCAAAGCCGAAGAATGGGGCGGAATCGGAAAATACGGGTCCGACATGGTCCGTACGTGCAGCGTGCTGAACGTTCCGAAAATCCAGTACGTCATTGGTCCCGACCACGGGGCGGCCAACTATGGTATGTGCGGAAGGGCTTTCAGACCGGTATTCTGCTATACCAATATGAGGGGCCGCACGACCGTTATGTCCGGCAGGACGGCGGGCTTCATCGTGGAGAGTGTCCGCAGGAAGAACATAGTCGACAAAGGTGGAACGGTAAATGAGGAAGAAATGGCAAAATTCCGCCAGATGATGATAGAACGTTACGATGCAGAAGGGCACCCATTTCTGACCGGGTCGCTCCTGTTCCATGACGGTGTCATCGCTTTCAGCGAGGCACGTGAAAAACTGGCAAGGTCATTGGAGCTTTGCTACCGGGCGCCCATACAGAAGACCGATTGGGGCGACCTGAAGTTTTAGTCCTGTTTTTTTAAGTTTGAAATAAGAAGGAGTATCCCTATGGCAGATATACTGTTGAAAGAAAGAACGGAAGAGGGCATCATGATTCTCACGCTGAATCGCCCGGATGCTATGAACTGCTTCAACTTTGATCTTCTGGCTATGCTGGCCGAGACCATCCAGGAAGCTAATTTTGATATGAGTCTCCGCTGCATCATCATCACCGGCGCCAAAGCCGGCGACGATCCCAAGAAGTGGTCATTTTCGACAGGTGCAGACCTGAAGGAAAGAAGGACACTGTCAGAAGACCAGGTCCGCCGTTTCATCTTCACGATCCGCAGCACTTTCACAGCCGTAGAACAGGTTCGTGTCCCTGTTATCGCAGCCGTCAACGGCTTTGCCTTTGGCGGTGGTATGGAGCTTGCTCTGGCCTCTGACATTCGTATCTGCTCATCCAACGTCGTGATGGGTCTCACCGAAACGAGCCTGGCAATTATTCCCGGCGCCGGCGGAACGCAGCGACTGCCAAGGATCGTCGGAGTGGCAAAGGCGAAGGAGCTGATCTTCACGGCAAGAAGAATAAATGCCGAAACGGCCCTGAGTATCGGTCTTGTCAGCAACGTCGTAGAACCGGACAAGCTGATGGAGGCCGCACTGGAACTGGCGAGGGAGATCGCCAAGAATGGTCCCATCGCCGTGGCCCAGGCTAAGTTCGCTATTAATGCCGGCTCCGAGGCAAGTCTCGGGGTGGCGCTGCCGCTTGAGTCCAAGGCCTACGAGGTCATCATCCCGACGAAGGACCGCCTGGAGGCGCTCGCGGCCTTTGTTGAGAAACGTAAGCCCGTATTCAAGGGAGAATAACGCACTTTCATTTGGAGAGGCGTTGAATATAAGTAGCGTCAGGCGAGACGCCCAACCTACAGAGCTGTAGGACAGGCGTCCCGCCTGTCTCGAATGAAAATTAAAATTTGAGGAGGTCATGTTTTTTATGACGGAGTACGATTATTGGAAAATCTTTCCCAGAATGCCAAAGAAAGTAACCATCGGTGACATAACCGTGCGTGATGGTTTCCAGCACGAAGAAAAATTTATATCCACAAACGCCAAGATTTTTTACGCGCAGGAGATGATCCTGGCGGGGGCAAAGGAGATCGAGGTTACCAACCTGGGAAACCCGGCAGGGATTCCGCAATTCAAGGATGCGGAACAGGTGCTTACCGCTCTCAGAAGCGATGCGTTCAAGAAACGCTGCGAAAGGGCGGGGGTCAAATACGATGAGCTTGTCATGACTGCCGTAACGATCCGCGAACCCGCAGTTGATGTGGCGATTGAGCTCAGGAAACGAGGCATCGGCCCGGACCGCGTCCTGATGATGGTCTCCACCGATCCGGAGCACCATTTTGCCAACTCCGGCACGACGCTGACCCAGTACTGGAAAGAGGCGGAGCGCTGCATCAAGAAGGCCGCCGACGTCGGCATGAAGATGTGCGGCACCGTGAGCACCATCTGGGGGAGCCCCATTACCGGCGCCACGGAGCTCAAGGATGCCGTAGAATTCACAAAACGCTTTTTCTCTATCGGCGCCCATGACATCGAGCATGCCGACCACGACGGCTCAGCGTCAGCGGCCCAGGTCTACCGTTATTTCTCCATGGTGCTCGACGCCATGCCGAATCCTGAGGCTCATCTCTGTCATCTCCATGAGACGAAGCGTGTCGCTTCCGCCTCGATCCTGGCGGCTCTCCAGGCGGGCATCTGCCGCTTCGAGGGAACCCTGGGCGGTCTGGGCGGACAGCCGGCCAATTTCCTCGATGACTGTCCTGTAAGAGGAACGGGCGAATACTATTACGATCCCAGGTATGTTGGTCTCATTACCATGGAGGACCTCCTGGTGATGATTGACGAACTCGGTATCGAGCACGGGTACGATGTGGATCGTGTCCTCTCGCTCGGAAGGAAGATGGAAAAGACGATCGGACGGAGGCTTCGTTCCGAGGCCGTCATTAACGGCCGGACATTGAAAGAAGGGCATCCAGAACACGCCCGTCCCGGTCTTAGCAAACTCATCGCAAAACAAGGTGAAAAACCGGGCGCGCTGGCGCCTCCCGAATGGCCTCCACAAGCCATTCTGCCAGAAAAATGGGGGCCTATGGCCTGGAAGAATTAGATTAATGAGGTTTGAAACAGGGGGAGAAACCTTTCTTCCCCTGTTTTTTTTTGGTATAATGGAATCATGCAAAGCAGCCTGCCACAAAAAATTGACATTCATGAAGTCGTTCTGAGGGACGGCATCCAGAATGAAAAGAAACTTGTATCCACCGAACAGAAAGTAAAGCTCATCAATGAATTGATCGCTTGCGGAATCCGTCGCATTGAGGTGTCATCCTTCGTCAATCCCCGTCTGGTTCCGCAGATGGCCGATGCGGAAATACTCTGGGGCATGATCGGGCGCAGAAAAGGAGTTGTGTATGCTGCTCTGGTTTTAAGTGAGAAAGGACTGGAGCGCGCGGTGCGATGCGGTGTGCCGCACGTGGGAATTTATGTATCGGCAAGCGAAACGCACAGCAAGAAAAACAGCAACATGTCCGTTGCCGGGGCGATGAGGGAAGCAAGGCGGCTGATCGATACGGCACGCGGTGCTGGAATGGAAGTCAGGGCAGGAGTGATGAATGCCTTCGGCTGTGCCTACGAGGGAAGAGTTCCCGCAGGTAAGGTAATCAAACTGGTGAAAGATTTCATAAAAAAAGAACCGGACGAAATATGTCTTGCCGATACGTCCGGTATGGCCAATCCCGGGCAGGTGAAAAAGCTCGTGAAGCGCGTACAGGACATCGTGGGGGCGGTGCCGATTTCCCTCCATCTTCACAATACGCGCGGCCTGGGACTCGCTAATGTATGGGCGGCCCTCAACGAGGGGGTTTCCATCTTCGATTCGTCTCTCGGAGGACTGGGGGGATGCCCTTTCATTGTCGGTGCCAGAGGAAACATAGCCACGGAAGATACCGTCAATATGCTCCATGAGACAGGCGTGAAAACGGGAATCGACCTTGATATGCTCATCGAAGCAAGCCAGCGGTTTGAACGTTACATGGGGCAGAAATTCCCCGCAATGGTGTCACACCTGACACCCCCGCCCTTCCCACACCCAAAAGTAACAACCTCGTAAAAAGTCAGATTTCGCTTCCGTCTGTCATTCTAACGAAAGTAACCCATTCCATTTACCCTCTCACTTGATGGGAGAGGAACTCTCTTTTCCCTCCCCTGGTGGGAGGGATGAAAGGGAGGGGGTATTTTCGTAGTAATGACTATAACGAGGCAAGCATCGGGGCAAGCCTAAGAGATTAAAATGTAAAATCCACCGCCAGAATACTTTCAGAAAACTCCTTCACCTTTGCAACGACAGGCAGATGGTCCGGATGCACCTGATAACGTTTCAGTGCCTCCATATCATCGAAGGCGGAAACCAGGGCGAAATCGCAAGACCTTTCGGAACGTACGATATCACGGCCGAATTGATACTCTTTGATTTCCGGAATTCTTCCGGGAAGCCCCGCCAGACCCTTTTCTATAACCGCGATATCTTTGTCGGTGACACCTGCCTTGAATTTCATGAAAACGATATGCTTGATCATATTAAAACTCCTTTTTGCTCCACCTGATGCAGTTCTTTGCCTTTAAGGCCGCGTTATTCTGATAACAAAAGCTAAAAAAGGCAAGAAGAATATTTGGCATTTAAGGGCTGTCTGAAAAAATGTGCGGACTATGGGCATCATTTTGGATATACAGCACTTCCATTTGCCATGATGGGTAGCTGTGCCAGATCCCAGTTGCCACGATTCACTTCTACGGCCAGATCATGGGTTCGATATGCCGATGCGCGAACCGCAGGTCGTCTGTGCTGGCTCAACCATTCATGGCGGGCATGAACGTAAGCCTCTATCCATTCTTTTTCCTCTCCTCCAAGATCGGGCGGATTTTCCCGGAACTTCTGGCGAATAATCCACAAGATCGAACCGCTATGGATAAACGAGTCATAAATAACCAGTGCTGAGAGGGGAAAAGTGAACTCATGATCATCTGCCCATTTCATGGCAGGAGCGAAGTAGACTTCATCGAAGAATTGGTCTTGAATCCGGCGCATTAGGGCATCTTCGCGGCCGGCGCGGCGCAGAAGATTCTTGAAAGTCGAATCGTCAACCAGCGCCTCACTGCCTACCTTATCAGCGTACGGTTGGAGGGAGTTTCTATATGTTCCATGAGCATCGACATACATTTGCACAAGCTGTCGCAGCTTTCCATATTCGGTCGTTTGGGAACGGCCGTAGGTTATCTGCCTGATGTCATGGGGCCCGTCCGCATAGATGGAGATACTGCCATAATCGCCTTCGGGCTTCCCGGTTTCAAAGCAGTTGATCACTCTTTCAATGATCGATTTGGGGGTTGATGTCAGCTGCATGATAATACCTCCAATTCGTTACCTATAGGAAATAGTTATAAAGAAAATGGGAGCCAACCTTAATTTCTAAGAGATTCTTTTAGCAATTTAAGCCAAGCTATAGGGCATACTTTTTGTCTTTGTGTTCGTTTGTGATAGCTTAGACGGACATTTATTCTGCAAATCACCTCAAAGTATTGCCCAGCCTATGGCTGTGTTAACTACCGTACGACAATTTGGGGGACATCTTGCTTAATTCCATCCTAAATCACTCCAATGTGGAGGTGACAATTGAGTATGGTGTCTTCGCAATTTGTTGGCTGGATTGGGTCAGACAAACCACTGTGTCTATCCCCTGCCATAACCTAAGGAGCCTGACCAGACCTCATAATTGCGGTCCTTTTCTTTCTCGCTTTCCAGATAGAAGAGAACAAAAGTCATTACATGCCATCCTATGAACTCGCATTTTTCTTCATCAAAGGCGGTGGCTTCGAATACCTTGCGCCAGGTACCCGTGTTGAAATAAACCTTTTCCATAAAGACATTGCCGGGGAGCGGGACAGTATCAAGGGGCACCTGTTCTGCCCGGTGGGTGTGGCCATATACAACATATTTGACACTGTTGCTCTTAAGCGCCGCCTCGTTATATGCATACCGCTTGTAATCGTCTGCTTTGCTATAGAAATGACGTACCGCCCAACTTCCAAGGATCTCCTTAAGTTTGCCGAACGAGAAGGTAGAGGAGAGGCGCATGGCCATTTTCAGTAAATCCAGAAAGTCCGGCCCGATTCGGCCATGGTTCTTTACAAAATCTATGTCAAAGAATTCATCAACCGATCTGTTCCATATTTCATGAAGCCTCTCTTCGACACCATCGTATTCATTGCAGAGGCCCTGTATCCAGCCCGGAATATCGAGAAGGGGCCTGACATTATCGATCTCTTTGACGCGGTTCACCAGAGGCTTAATGGGGCCCAAAAGCACATCCTGCATCACAGCTTCGGGGAAGCGATTCAAGAGGTCAATAACAATAGCGTCTCCCAATGATGAAGCATCTCTGTCTCCTTCAAAGTTAAAGCTATCGTAATAATCCCCATGACGCGCCAGGACGCCGTAGTCATTGAAACTACGAGAATAGGGAAAAGGATTCTTTAAATAGAAGGCATTGTTTTGCATGCCGAGAAATGTTGCCATATCCTTCCTGGTGGAGGGATACCTGTTAATGAGCCAATCATGATTACCGATCATGTATGATATCTCGACGCTTACACCTTTGCTCTTCATGCGGCTCCGAAATTCTGCAAGGTACTTCATGGCGTCGATGTTATCCTGTCGGGTGATAATCTTTTGGACGATGGCTTTTGTATAAGCCTCAAGATTCCATCCCGAGCTGTCAGTATCCGTTGCAGGTGACCAGGGGCGTATCGGTTGAGATTTGTTATTCTCCGGCCGTAGCCAGAAATCAGAGCGGATCACGTCGAAGATGTCCCCAAGGAGGACTATCTCCACGTCCAGGATCTTCGACGTTTGTGGGTCTCTGATAATATCCTCCAAAGATCGGCCAAACCTTTCAAATGCCCTCGGGTCGATTGTTGTCCCCGATGAGCCGTCGGTTAGATGAATATCGCTTGCAAAGACTAGCATAGTTACCTCCTTATGAAATATGGTTGTTCATCGAAATATGCGTCCCTTATTAATAGCTAACCCCTGGACACTTTCAAAGCTCACGTATTGGCCGGCAAACCGCGATACGCTGGAGTGAAAATTAGAGAATTACCTCTCTGGAATTATACGCATTGTTGATCATAATTCTTATGCCTGCTTTCAATGATTTCACTTGTCAGTCTTCGGCATGATCGTTATGGTTTCGACCTTCCCAGAACCTTTGTTTATCATGAAGTTCATTCCTTTTTTGTCGTAGATCCTCTGTTCATAATTGTCATTGATCACAGCAGAACGCCCATCTCCATAAGCACTATTGAGTTCTTTCGAAGAACTGTTTATCCTTATGTTGCTGGTTGGAATGCGCATCACAGGATTGGTAACGATGATACTGACCAATGCTGAATTCCTGTCAAAGACAAAAGCGAGCCCCTGCGGTTTGTAAATCAACCAATACTGCACCTCATTTCCCGCAGTAACGGTCTTCCCTTCCGAAGGTTTCTTACCCATCTTTTTCACGACATCTTCCAGCTTGTCGCCGATATTTATATTTCCAATACCCTTGCCCGGTCGCAGCGTGGCAATGGACGTGTTTTCACTTTCAACACACAACGCCAAGACAGGATTTATGACGAAGAATATAATCGATAGTAATCCGATCAGCTTTCTTAATTTCATTTAACACCTCTCTGTAATGCCTTATTAATTTTCGTGTTGATAAAATCCGGCAATTTATCCTCAACCGTAACATCACTAGTAATGGGAGTAAGTTTTAGATCACGGGATTCACCAAGTATCTCTCTTAGACTTCTGGTGTCAGTTTTTAAAACTTTAATAAATTTTATGAGACTTCTTTCCATGATAATCATTTTAGCCGGTGGTTTAGCACCTTCACAGTCAAAGAATATCTCCTTATCCGTCGTATGACCCATGAGAAAAAATAATGTCGTCGGCTGTTCCGAATCGATCTGCTTTTTCAGATTTATCAATGACTCGATCTTTGTGGATTCGGCATAATCAATTCCTTTAATAGAAAATACTTCGACATCAAAGATAGATTTACCGTATGCAATGGGTATTGACAAAAACAATCCGACAAACATCAGCACCATGAGATAGTAATAACCGTAAGAACGCACCATAAAACTGCGAAAATTTAGTGCGAGATAAAACAAGATACCGAAACAAGCGGGCAGGGAAAACATGAAGAGAAACATATGATCAGGATCTTCCATTCCTATTAGCTTATCGGGGAATTTGTCTAAATTTAATGTTAACATGATAACAGCCATAATGAAAAGAGCGCCAAAAAAACTACTGACATTTTTGAATTTTTGATTAATTTTATCGGTATAAAAACATGTCACAGCTACGGACAGAATAAATAAGATTATCATCCCTGTAAAGAACCATAGATGTTCGCCGTAAATTTCCAGCATATTGACGAAGAACTTAATTGCCGCCTCTTTATAAAACTCCTGGGGAAATGTTGTTATGCCGTAGAGTTTAACCTTATCTATAAAACTGAGAATAATCGTGTAGCCGAACAAGATAAATAGAGAGGCAAATCCCACGAGCACACTGATAATTTTTACAACAATTGAAAAAAAGTCTGTCAAACTTACGTATCCTTTCCCGTCAGGGCTTGGGGTAATTTGAGGCTCTTTTTTTGAGGTATCTTGCTGCTGTGAAGGTTCGTTTTCCATTCAACCACCTTTCTCTCCCTCTCAGGGCAGATCATTTATTTTGGTTATTTCGGCAACATAATTTAGAAGATGTAGGTAGAAACTCACCCTGTAAATCATCTTAAAGGATTACCCAGCCTATGATTGTGTTAACTGCTGCACGAATTGCGTTTATCACCGCGTTTATCACTTGCTCGGCCATGGCGAGTGTGATTCCTTCTGACAATACAAGCACAATCTTCTAATTTTTCTTTTTCTTCGGTTCGCCGGGCGATGCACCCGCTGCACGAACCTGCATGAACTTCTGAAGTACATCGAACCAGAACGGCGCACCCAGCGAGACTGCAAGGATGCTAACGAGCAACCCAACTACCTTCAAGAGGATTTCGCTGAAGGTCTTCGGGTAGTCTTTCCACCCGAATTGAAGTCCGGCGGTCTCCATATCGGATACTGCCCGATCAAGAACCTTCTGTGCCGCCTCGGACTGATTTTTCGCCTTCTCATATTCGCTTTCCTGCTTGGCCGCCTTTGCCTCATCCTCGGTGTTTTTTGCTTCTTTCAGTCGCTGTTCAGCAATTTCGACCATCTTCAGCCGCACTGTGGGACTTGAGGCGAGTGAGACTGTGAGATTGACAGTGTCCACGTTAGCTCCGATTACAAGAACTACCGATACAATAATCGCCACGTTCTGCGTGTAGCGTTTGAACCAGCCGGATGAACGATCCATCGCAGCGTCGAAATGCGTCTCGACTGCTTTGCGGAACGCGGTCGTGTCTTCCTTGGTCTGCGTCACAAACGTGGTTAGTACACCCTTGATGCGGTTTGTTTCCGGCGTACCAGGTAGCGAATTTACTGCCTCTGTGAACGATTTCACGGCGACATTGGCAGTGACCAACGATTCCACAACCTGTCCGACAATTTCTGGCGGGATGTAAGAAGGCCGGCAGTCTGTACCTTTGCTTAGCGCCTGTATAAGCGGATGTTTGTAAAATGCCTTAACGAAAGTCTCATCCGGCTTGTATATTCCAGCAAAGACCTCGTTCAGTGCCGCCTCGAGATTTTTACTGCGTACATTAAGCCAGGCAGAGATTGCTTCAACAATAGCGGTACATGCCATGCCGAATGCCAGATATACTGTTACTAGACCGATAAGTACATCGAGCATCTCCAGTCCAAACATTTGATTTCCCTCCTTTATGTGAGGCTTGTTTTCTTCCTTAGATGCCTGAATTCCCGGCACTGCCACTGTATTTCAACACTGTGTCTGCATATCCCGACCATTAGCTTCATTAAATGGCAAAGTATGGATACAGACATCAAATCCATATATCTATGAGTGTTCCTTTTCTCTTTATGAATTGTGTAAAGTTGATATTTGATTATGTTCGTGTTTGTCGACAAAGGGTTGCTTGTCTCTATTTCGACACAATTGATACTATCATCAGGGTAAAGCGGCGATAGTGCGTTGCCGCATCTGGCCGTAATCTTCACATGCTTTTGATACGAAATGTTGTTATTTTCTAAATTGTTAGAGTAAATATGAGAGCTTTGGCAATGTACGAAATTAAACAAATGCCTGCATCTTGATAGATTACGTTTAATAGGAATGCAATACCAGATTATATAGAGGTAAATACGAGGAAAAACCTAGTATGGTGGGGAAAAGCTGGGAAGTAGTATTAGGAGGCTGTTGCAAAATGACATAACTCTAAGTCTTAATGAAGTATAAGTAATGGAGGCAGATCATTGCTGACGAATTTGCAAAAAAACCGAAATCCTAGGTTGAGCTGCGTTCCTTATCGCTGCAGAGCATTTCTATATATGTATCATTCCCTATGGTTTGCGTACCTTGCGTTTTACGCTTTTTGCTTCGGCTTTCATTTCCTTTCCACTTTTCGACTTTAACGAGAGAATCACTTACCGATTTGGTCAGATCAGGAAATAAAAGTTCTACCTGGTTTACCAAACTGTCAGACCATTTACAAATTTTTATAGATAATTTTCTGCTCGGAAAGGATTTCCCTTTCTCGATGTCGTAAATATGCTGGCGGGAAATGCCAAGTTCTTCCGAAGCTTGTTTAACAGAAATAAAATTTGATTTTCGATATTCAAGTAAATTCATGTGCGTCACCTTAAAATATTTTCTCAATCCCCTGCCTTCATACGCCACACCTTGCGGCATCTTTTTATATCACTCTGTTCATCACGATATAATTGAAGACAGAAAGATTGGCCAACGTGGTGGTGTCTCCCAGTTTGCTTATACCTTTACCTCATCCTTCCTTAATCCGATGTTCGTTAAGAGAAAATCAAAAAAGGCCATGGATGTCCTTCCGCGGCCTTTAAGAAACACGAAACTATCATCAACTTTCTATACAACAAACCGGCTATAGAGCCACTTCTTCCTAAAGGACAAGACTTCATAATTAAAACCTGTGTTTTGATTTATGTACTTCTCCCCACCAGCAAGTCACTTTTAGGAATTCCTACTTTTTCTTATTTTATAGGGGAAGAAAACAACAAAAACAATATTAAAAGATTAATAAATATTATTAGGAAATATCTAATATCAGGTGAGGAATAACGAGTAGAAAGAAGGGTATATTTTTTAAAAGAAATCTTTTTTTATCTCCACGGTCAGCCGGTTGCCAGCCAGCAAGCTTTTGGCCAAGCCCTCGATTTTGGGAAGTTCGTATTGGAAAAAATACCGGAAGGTATAAAGCTTTCCCTGATAGAAATTCATATCCGCTCCGGCAGGATTTTCCCGCAGGGCCTTCTGCACGGCTATGGCTTGGAGGAGCCACTGCCAGCCTATGGTTATGATACCGAAGAATTCCAAATAAAGCGTGGCGTCTGCCAGGAAGAGATCCACCTTGCCTTGCATGGCAAAGTCGATCAGATGCGCTGTTACCTTCCGGAGTTTACCCGCGGCGTCTTCAAGTTCCCGGGCGTAAGGCATCAGCTCCGGATCATCTTTGGCAAAGGCGATAGTTCCTTCCATCTCCTCAAAGAGGAGCATGGCTGCCTTTCCATTCTTCATCGTAACCTTGCGGCCCAGGAGGTCGAGCCCCTGCATTCCTGTGGTTCCTTCATGGATGGGATGGATTCGCGCGTCGCGATAGAGTTGTTCCAGGGGAAATTCATCGCAGTAGCCGTAACCTCCGAGACACTGCAGTGCCTGGCTTACGGCAAGAATCCCCATCTCCGCAGGATAGGTTTTGGCTACCGGCGTGAGGATCTCCAGGAGAAGAGTGTATTTCTCTTTTTCATCCCCTTCGAGAACCTTCTCCAGATCAACATATTTGCCGCACTGCATGAGGAGCGAAAGAGAACCCTCAACGACAGCGCGCTGGAAGAGAAGCATCCGCTTCACGTCAGGATGCTCGATAATAGGAACCTGAGGAGACAAAGGATCCCTGGCTGTCAGCGGCCGGCCCTGGGGCCTTTCACGCGCATACTCCAGTGCTGCATAATATGCGGCGGAGGCAATGCCTGCAGCCGCAATTCCCACGGCAATCCGGGCTTCGTTCATCAACTGAAACATGTGGGAGAGTCCCCGGTTAGGCTGTCCGACGAGATACCCCCTGCAATCATTGTTATCGCCGAAACTCAAGTGGGTGATGGGTGCCCCGCGGTAACCCATTTTATGGTAGATGCCCGTTACCGTGACATCGTTAAAGACGAGTCCGCCCTTTCCATCATGCCGCATTTTAGGGACGACAAAGAGGGAGATGCCTTTCACACCGGCAGGCTCGCCCGCAATCCGTGCCAGGAGAAGATGCACGATGTTTTCCGCACCATCATGGTCTCCTGTGGAGATAAAGATCTTCTGCCCCCGTATTTGATAATACCCATGGTCGCCGGGTTCAGCAATAGTTGTGATGTCGGATAAGGAACTTCCCGCCTGCGGCTCCGTGAGGGCCATCGTCCCCTGCCACTGGCCTGCGTACATCCTGGGGATATAGGTATTGATCAGGTCTTCCGTGCCAAAGGAATAAATGAGGTGGGCGGCGCCGGCGGTGAGGTAGGGATAGACGCTGGCTGCGTAATTCGCCGCAGAGTAGATGAACATGGGGATAAAACCTACCAGGGAGGGGAGTTGCTGCCCACCCCGATCTGCGGGAGCCGTGGCGGATATCCAGCCGCCTTCACCGCAAATCCTCATGATCTCTTTTACCTTCGGATGAACCTTAACCCGGCCGTCGACAAATTCCGGCTGGTTCTTGTCCATTTCCCGGAAAACAGGTTTGAAGAGATCCTTCCCCAATTTCAGGGCCGTCTCAAGAAGCATATCGAAGACCTCCCGGCTATGGTCGGCATAGCGAGGGTATTTGACAAGGGATGATGCATCAAAGACCTCATAGAGCAAGAATCTGAGATTCCTTTCGCTGACGAATTTTTCCGCCACAGTTTCCTCCTTATGAAAATGGCAAAGTCCAAAAAAACATTATAGCGTTCATGTTAGATTTTTTACGAACCTGGGTAATACCTACCCGAAATGACCGGAATTTTCAAAGAGAATCTGCGAGAATGTCCGTAAGGGAGTCCCGGGCGTTGAATCCGCAGCGCTCGTATTCCTCGAAGCTTGCTTCGGAGTCTCTTCAGAAAAGGGATGCCCACCCCAAAGGCGTTTTGGAGACGCGCCCTGGAAAAGGCCAGCGGCACGACATACTTTGACATGTTTACTTGCCAGAGTAATAATTTGAGGTAAATCGATCCCGGTTTTTATCTTTACATACTAAATGCTTTATAATATGATTTCACTATGAGAAAAGATGCGGGAAATTTCATGATTTCTGCCGAATACGACCTCGCCACCGCAGAGCATATGCTGAAATCCGGCAGATATATTTATGTGGTTTTCATGTGCCATCTGGCGCTCGAAAAGATGTTAAAAGCTATTGCGGTGGAAACAACGAATTCACCATCGCCAAAAACCCATAACCTCCTCTATTTAACTAAGCTTGCAGAAATCAATTTTTCCCAAAAACACCTCGAATTCGTGTCCAAGATAAACAACGCCAGCATTATTACCCGATACCCGGAAGATTTCACAAAGCTTGTTGAAGTATATCCTGCTGATATCGTGGCCTCTTATCTCGAACAGACAAAGGATGTAATTGCATGGTTAAAACAGAACGAGAAATTCAAGAAATAATCAAAAAGTATCATCAGGAAATCGAAAAGCTGGGGGTTAGACCTCAAAAAATTATTCTGTTCGGTTCTTATGCCGGCGGCAACCCCAGAGAAGACAGCGATATCGACGTCATCGTAATAGCCGATGATTTCAGAAATATGAACCTGAGAGAACGCCTCGAACTTCTGGGTATCGCGGCAGGCAGGGTTTTTGAACCTATTGAAGCTCTGGGCTATACCCAGGAAGAACTGAAATCCGGCATGAAAGAAACTTTCCTTGAAGCAATACTGAAATCAGCATAAAGATAGCGCCCATGAAGCAGGAATTATGTCTCCTCTTCATAAAACTCCTCCTTTCACACTCACCGCGTGCCCATCAGAGCCTTTACCGCCTCTTAAATTCCTTCACAGTTTGAGCATTGGTTCGATGATCTTTAAAAAAGGAAAGATATCGAATGTATGAAAGTACAGGTTTTTGTTTAGAAGAAGAGAATTACAGCAAGAATAATTTTAAGTAAATGCATATTCTCTTAAAATTTCCAGTAACGTCATAACGAATGGTGTATTAATAACTTCTTGTAATCATAAAAGTCCGCGTATAGAACGCGATTGAAAATAGCAAATACATGTCGCCAGTTCCGATAACGGGATCAGTTCATTGATAACGGGTAGAAAGATGTAACAACCAGGAAGAACTTTTCTTAATATTTCATAATTGCGCACTTCTTTCTGTACTACACAACAAGCCAATCTCGATAAAGATGCATGACTGCAATCGGTAATCAAGTATGTTATTCCCTCGATAAGTGTGATATGAAGTACCAGTTCTGTGAGGGGCTGGTGGCCAAAAGACACATGGTTGAGATAATGTGGTACCGCCGAGAAACCAGGTGGTGAACGGAGAAAACAAACATCACCCTGTATATCGGGAGAAACCGGCATACTCGACTCAAAAATCCGATAAGTTTCAAAACCGCTAACGATTCCAGTTGACCATGAAGAGACGGAACTTGCTGAATGAAATTTGAACGTAAACCGAAAGATGGGTGAGTCAGTCAATTTATTTTCCATACAGATAACTATCCATTCTTCTTGACATGTGACTTCGCCGGAAGTAAAGAAAATACGGAACAACTCATCTTGGGCCAAAAGGCGCCTTAACTGCATAGATATCCATCAGAGCTTGGTTCGCATGGCAGATAATTCTTACAGAGATATTATAGTTTCTCTTGCTCAGCTCTATGAAGCGGATGAACGCCCGTGGCTAGTAGGGTTCAGTGGCGGCAAGGATAGTACAATGCTTGCATCACTGATTTTTGACTCTGTCTTGACAGTCCCTCCCTCGCAACGGAAAAAGCCTATAGCTGTCCTCTGCACGGATACGCGTGTAGAAATCCCCGCTATTACCGAAATAGTTGAAGGCACGTTGTCACGGATGAATAAATTCTCCCAACAGAATGGACTAAACATCGAAGTGAAGCTACTCAAGCCACCGCCCGAGCAGTCGTTTTGGGTGAACATCATCGGACGGGGCTATCCTCCTCCCAACCGCACCTTCCGCTGGTGCACGCAACGCCTGAAGATTGACCCCGTGACCGTTTTTGTGAATCAGCGGATCGGCCATTGGGGCGAGGCGATCTTGCACCTGGGGGCACGTCGGGCAGAGAGTTCCACGCGGGCACAAACCATGGCAGGCCGCGAGTCACGCAATAGTTTGCTTCGTCACCCCGACCTGCCGCGCGTCTGGGTGTCCAACCCTATTGAATTCCTCACTACTGAGGAGGTATGGGCATACTTACTGCAAAAACCCAACCCCTGGGGTAGCGACAATCGCGTTCTCTATAAGCTTTACGCGAATGCCTCCAATGGCGAATGCCCCATTCAGATTGACACCAGCACCCCAGCCTGCGGCAACTCCCGCTTCGGCTGTTGGACCTGCACCGTCGTCGAGCGGGACAAGGCTGGCGAAGGCCTGCTTGCCGCCGGTGATGAACGGATGGAACATCTTATCGAGTTCCGTGAAACGCTCCTGGAATTCCGTAACCCGGACAACGGCTGGCGAGACAACCGCCGTATGAATGGCAACGAAGGTCCGGGACCACTTCTCATCAAAGGTCGCCGCGAACTCCTGAAACGCCTGCTCAAGTTACAAGAAGAAACCAGCATGATGCTTATTACGTCCGAAGAGCTCCTTTTAATCCAACAGTTATGGAAATCGGCACGAAACCCCGACGACGGTTGGGGTGTCTCCCGGATCATCAATAAACAGAGGGGTGTCATCATGAACAACGATCTCAACGAATTGAACCGCCTTCGTGAAATGGAAGAAGAAGTTGCCCAGGAACTTAGCATCCGTGCAAACACATTGCGCCGCATGCTCAACAAAGTGGAGGAATATAGCGAAAGCCACCGCGCCCACGGCTTGCCTGACGACCTTCTTAATATACTCAAAGATGATCTTTATTGTAGTGCCCTTCAGAATAAAACTCCTACCGTCAATTAACGCGATGATTGAAAATCAACAATATTGGTTACAAAAACTCGCAACGTTACGGATTGACCGTTCACACGGTCCAGCACCTCATAAACCACTTCTCTTGCTTGTCATCATGGAAATGGTAGAAAAGGGTGAGATTACGAGCCGCGAAGTTACGCTTTCTCCTGATCTTGCATTCAGGTTCAGCGCGTTTTGGTCAGTTGTAGCCAAACGTCGCAAGCAGGCTCCGGAAGTGAGATTACCGTTCCACCACCTTGGTTCATCTGGAATGTGGCAACCTTTGACGGCAGACGGCAAACTTTCACCAGATAAGAAACTGACCACAATGATCATGATTGACCCAAGTTTCTTCGACTGTCTTGCTGATAATAAATTTCGTGATCGGGCACGGAGAATACTAATTGAAACGGAACCCTATTTTCTTCCTGAAGAAAGAGCGGCACTCTTCAGCATGCTTAAAATCAAACCGACGGTGCCTGAAGTCAGGGAATACGAAGAACTTTACAGAGCGAGCATTCAAATGGGGCGAGATGCTCGCTTTCGCATTGAGGTAGTCGTTCTCGCCTACAAACACACCTGCGCTCTTACGGGTTATCGGTTAACAACCTTAGAAATGCAGAGCATTGTAGATGCGGCACATATTCATGCATTCAGTGATTCCCGTAGCAATGACCCTCGCAATGGGTTAGCGCTCTCGAAGAATGCCCACTGGCAGTTTGATCGCGGTCTTTGGTCATTGAACGATGATTACCGAGTACTTCTAAACAGAGAAAAATTCATCGAAGATGGGGCGCCGGGACAACGCCTCGCGGATTTCGAGGGGCGAAGGATTTTTTTGCCCAGCGATCCGAAGTATTGGCCAGAATACACCTATCTCGACTGGCATCGCAAGAGGCACGGCTTCCCAAGCCGATAGCTGATTCAGCATTCCTTTCAATGACTTCCTGACTTTCTCGTGGCCCGTGAGTTGACGAGTCCGGCCGACATCCGTTAGTATCTTTACTCCTTCGCCAAATCAACCGTTGAGCCGAAGATCCCCCAAGTCAAAGACGATGTCTTCGGTAACGTCCCGGAGGATTACGCACTTCAGCCTGACGTGGAGGCTTTTTTTATGAGCCGGCTGGAAAATGCCCTGCACCGTCTCTTTCACCCACCGCCAGAAGATATTCCTGACTGCGTTTTCGCGACCGACCGCAACGATATCAGCGCCCAAGTCCGGCAACGGCTTGCCACGCCATCTGGTTCAATACGTGATTTAGGTGATATGTGCGTGAGCATTGAGCGGATGGATTCTGAGTTACGGGAACTCGACCAGAAACTAAAGACGATGCAGCACAGCACCATCGCGTTCAAACGGGGTACTGAGTTGCATCAGAAGCGAGGTGAACTCATCGCCAAGTGCGAGCAAATAACCAAGAGAATAGCAGCGTTGGTAGGTGAAATTGCTCGCTTAGAAATCGATATAGGGGAGACCAAGCGCCAAGAAACAAATCAGCGTGAGATTGTAGAGAAGGCTCAGAGAGGCGAAAGCTTGGCGGCGTTGGCGGCGCGATATCGCGAGGCAGCAGGTGAAATCCGTAGCCGTGCAGCTATCCAATTGCGTAAACGGATTTCTCAACACGTCGGTGATTTATGGATCGACATTACCGAACGCCAGCGTGAGTTCGCCGGAATGGAGTTTGATAGCCACTGGCAATGCTGGTTGATCCGCAAAGATGGAAAGCGCGTGACCTGGGAAGAAACAAATACATCCGCTGGCCAACGACAGGTCCGCATGTTGGCGTTCTACGAAGCATTGCGACGACTGGCAAAGCTTGTGCCGCCACTGGTTGTGGATACACCGTTGGCTCGTCTCGATAAGGAAGTCCGCGCCAACGTGCTTGACCAACTCTATCTCAGTGGACATCAGTCTGTAATACTTACCACCAATTCCGAAGTTGATCCCGAAGGTCCGTTGTTTGACAGAGTCAGGAATCGACTGGCACGTGTGTACACGTTACACCCGCACGGCAGACCTGAAGGTGTAGACTATGGGGTCCGAGTTACCAGCGATTATTTTGGACACGATCTGTAAAGTGAGAGAATTGCATGAAATTTGAAACCAGTAGCGAGTCTCGCGAGTTTATCGAGAACATCTTTACGCGCGTTGGCGCCCGTAATCAGGCGATTATAGGACGTGCTGCGCTCTTTCTGGCATTGGGTGAAGGAGTTCCAAAAGAATTCAAACCGAAGGATGCTAAAGGCGTCACCTTGAACGATGAGCAGGTTATCGGCGATGAGCTGCGGGATTTGGTCCGCACTGCATTAAACCACCGCACAGGGCACAGCCTTGATGATAGCGGTTACCGCCAGGAATTTCGTCGGCATTTCGAGTATGGATGCCATCGTCTCCGGCAGATATGGGCCGAGTCTGGCAACGACCAGGCCCATTTTGTTTCTGCATTGTTAAAGCTTACCGGCGATGACCTGGGGCTTACCGGCAGTGTGAAGCCGTCAGTGCCGATCTTGCCTGTGGTTGAAACTGAAGTGAAGCTCAAGGTTTTAACAGATGCACCCGAGTGGTCGGTGAATGGCCCCGGCACCAATAATGGCCTGCTCGTTATCTCAGGACAACCTGGTACTGGCAAGAGTCAGCTCGCACTCGACTTGTTGGTACAACTTGCAAACTTCGGCGTCCGGTTTGTGTTCTTTGACATGAAAGGCGAACTGGAAGATGATCCGAACAACGTCGAACAGCGGAAAAACCGCACACGGTTTCTGGAACAAACCGGAGCGAACTACGTCCGACTCATTCAGCAGGACTTGCCGATCAATCCGTTATATAGGCATACAAATCCAACGCAGAACGCGCAGATTGCTTACGAAATAGCCAACCTGATACGGTGTTTTGCACCGCAACTGGGCGCCAAGCAGGAGCGCAATATCTGTGATGCTTATCAAAAACTTGTCGTACCCGATTTCCCATCACTCTCACAGGAGTTGGAGTATAGTGGCGCGAACGGCGTCGATCTCGCAATTATCCAGAAAATTGATCGGTTTAACCTGTTTGCGAGTGCACAGACAGCTATTAGTCCGGAAGAGTGGCTGAGCAACTCTATGGTTATCGACTTCAAGGACTTCGGCAATGACAGCGAAACAAAGGCATTGGCCGTTGCCCTCATTCTCAATTTTTTGATTAAAAAACTGAGCCAGCAACTGGCCGTTAAGAACGATATCCAACCCCTCAAAATGGTACTGTTTGTTGATGAAGCCCACCTGCTCTTGCCGAAAGAAAACAAGGCCGGTCTGCTCAGTTCTCTTGCTCGTCAAGGTCGGTCATGGGGATTCCCGGTGTGGATGGCATCACAGGACGCCGACAAGTTTCTAACCACCGGCACAAACGAAACCAACTTCGCTGAGTTGGCAGAATGTGGCGTTCACTTTTCACCGCACACATTGACCGATACCGAACAGCGGATGATCCTTGGCGGTGTCATCCATACCAAGTTAAAGAAAGCTGAAGCTGCCTTACGCCTGCAAGGTAAGCTGCTGACCGGCCTGGCCCGGCAATACTGGAAAGATGGAGGAAAATAACGCAAGGATGACCAAGGCCACATTTGATTTATTCGATGCTTCCCTGGGTGACGCTCACGGGTATTTCCGGGGGCTGCTTCCTGAAGCACGCTTTTCATGTTATCGTCGAGAGTTTAGTGTTGACCCTCAAAGCTGGGAGCAGCATTTGCCACCAGCCTGGGTTTTCGAACTGAATTGGCGAGAATATCATTATGCAGACATTCAGCATCGTAACGACTTGAACCAAGTCATTCCTGAAGATGAACCCGGCATTTACATTTTCTATGCTCGGCCGAATCAGTTGCTATACCGCTTCCCACAGTTTGCCTTTTATATTGGCATTTCGAATGAGCGCAATTCACAGCGTCCACTACGGGAACGCCTGAAAGATTATCTGCCGACTGCGATGAATACGATCAGGAAACGTAAAAATGTTCATCGAATGCTCCAACTCTACTATGAACAGATTTGGGTTGCCTTTGCCTTTTCATCCGCAACCTCAGCAGAGCTCGAGGTAGTCGAAGAACGCTTACACGGGTTCATACATCCGTGCTTCGGTCGTCGCGACTTCCCACTAGACATCAAACAGCAGCAGCAAGCATTTGGAGTGATATGATATGAACTCAACTTGGAAAACACCTTGTCTTCGTGGCGTCATGGGCAACTGGGTTTATTATTCAACGCTTATGAGCGCAAAGCAAATTTCAGCACGGGTAATCACTGCAAAGGATATAAGAGAGGCTAAGGCTTTAGATGACTATCTCCAGAGAAAACTGAAGCCGCGTGTTACGAAGATTTCGACTTACCTCCGCAAGCGAGACGACAGATTCTTCAGCTCGATTATTCTTGGCGTTTTTGGCGGATTACCCGATTGGATCGAGTTGGACTTTTCTACTATTGGCCAAAAACTGGAAATCACAGATCTGACACCAATCGAAGAGTCTTTTGGACTGCTGATCTTCTATGGAACGGAAAAGATGTTTGCAATAGATGGACAGCACCGTATTGAGGGTATCAAGGCAGCAGCCAAGAATAATCCTGACAGATTTGAGCATGATGAGTACCCCGTGCTACTTGTTGCGCATAGGGACGACGCTGAAGGTAAGGTCAGAACCAGAAGGCTATTCTGTGACATCAATAAAAATGCGGTGGCAGTTTCTGAAGGTGATAAGGTGGTCATTGATGAGGACGAATTATCTGCAATCGTAACTCGCCGTATCTATGCTGAGTATCCGCTATTTGGTTATGACAATGAAATTGCGGTCACAGAAAAAAAAGAACAATTAGTCCAGGATGGACGAGAATGCTTCACAAGTATCCTTGCGATTCATACCGTCTGCAAATGTCTTAAAAAGCTTTACAGGAAGCCACGAGCAACCTTGGATAATGCTCCTGAGAATATAAATGCTTTCAAGGCAATAGTTACCGAGTTCCTTGATTTTGCAATCAAGTACGAACCTTCACTGAACCGCTATTTCCAGCAAAAGAGCACCACGCTTAAAGCGGAAAGGTATAATAACCAGAGTTTATTTTTTCGTCCCGTTGGTCTCGAGGTCCTTGCCCGCCTCTACGAGCATTTTTCTGGAAAGAACAAGCTGAATATCCTGCAATATGGATTGCAAAAAATAAATTTCGTTAACCCTGGTGGTGTATTTGACGGGGTTTTGTGGAATGCCGGTAAAATCGACGCAAAAGCTAAAGCTAAAAAGATAGGCGTTGGTTTGTGTCTGTATGTACTGCACCAATTGAATTCAGAACAAGAAGCTGAGTTGACTATGGCCTTGATTGAGATTACTAAAAAGGCAGATTACTCCTTACCTAAGAAACTTAAAATATTACTAAAATAAGCACAAACTGATGGTCATTATCAAGGGGGCGTTATCGAAGTACCTCAATTGTGCGCTCTATCGCCGCAAATGCTGTTTTGATTTGTGTTTCTGTGTTGGCCATATCGAGTGAGAATCTGATCATGTGCCGTGATGCTGCCGATTCTGGTTTCATGGCCTTGATGACATGAGAAGGTTCATCGGAATCAGCCAGGCAAGCTGACCCGGATGAGGCGCAGATACCTTCCTGGTCCAGCAGGATAAGCAGGGCTTCGGATTCGATACCGTGGAAGGTAATGTTGGTCGTGTTTGCCAGACGTCGGGTTTTGTGCCCGTTCAACTCTGTTTTCGGAATCGATCGTAGAATGCCATCCTCAAGAGCGTCACGTAACAAACGCACTGTCTTGTCGTAGTTCGTCAACTCTTTTCGGGCCAGTTCAGCGGCTTTGCCGATGGCGACAATCAGCGGTACGCTCTCTGTGCCACCCCGCATGTTGCGCTCCTGATGCCCGCCTTGCACGAATGGCGAGAAAGGTGTCTTACGCCTAACATACAGAGCACCAATACCCTTTGGGGCATGAAACTTGTGCCCAGTCAGCGATAGGTAATCAGCCTGCACAGCAGGTGCATCAATCTTGACCTTCCCGACTGCTTGTACTGCGTCGCAATGGAACAGCACTCCACGGGACCGACAAATCTCCCCAATTTCTTTCGCAGGGAAAAGCACACCGGTTTCATTATTTGCCCACATCAAAGAGACAACCGAGGTCTCCTCTGTAATGGCATTCTCCAAATCTGCCAACTTTAACAAACCCTCCCGGTCAACGGGTAGATAGGTAATGCGGTAGTCTTCCTTTTCCAGCGCCTTGCAATAGTTCAACACCGATGTATGTTCCACTGCTGACGTGATAATGTGCCGCTTCCGGGGATTGGCCTTTAGTGCTGCATTAATTGCCGTGTTGTTGCTTTCTGTTGCGCAAGAAGTGAAAATGATCTCCATCGACCGCGCTCCGATTAATTCCGCCACCTGGACTCGCGCCGTCTCGATCACCGTTTTCAGCTTTGAACCGAACTTGTACGCACTGGATGGATTACCCCATTCGGACGTAAGGTAAGGAATCATCGCCTCAAACACCTCCGGCAGTACAGAAGTTGTAGCATTGCAATCAAGATAAATCATAATGTTTCGATAACTACTATAAAAACTTTCACATGTCCAACATTTCTGCCCCTCCTGCCACCAGAAGCAGGTGGTGGAACTTGGGAAGTGACTATGCATGGATGTACTCAAGAAGGTGCCCCACCGGCATTTTGTCTTCAGCATCCCAAAAATTCGCTATAAGCAACTTTTGTGTCAGAAGTATGAGTCTTTAAAAAACTGATTATAAGTGATACTCCTCACTTCGATTCCAAACCGAAACTTACGTATAGGTAGGTGAACAAAAGTCCAGCCTCATACGACTTTCGCCAAGATCAGCCTCAAGAATTGCCATTTGAAGTGTAGTATATTTCTTCAGAATACTGGTTCATTTCTTTCAATAAATATTCAGATGGCTCGATGTAAGACCCACAGTCAACATTAGAAAAAAAGTCAATCAAGGGAGGGAAGGTAAGTTGGTATTTCCCCCATCAAGGGAGGGAGGTTAAAGGAGAGGGATGGTAGTGCATCTCGGCACGCAGGTGAAATGTATCATTCAACGAGACAAGAGTGAAATCGCCTCCCTCTGCCTCGAAACTGTTGATGGCGCACGTGTCTTGACGCAATCGCCAGAAGCGGTCATTACTAAGTCCCAAGACACCTAACAAGATAATACGGTTAATGACCGTGTGACCGACCACGACTATTGTCTGCCCATCATGCCGTTTGACCAGCTCATCTATCGCACCGAGGGCACGTATGCGCAGTTCTTCAAGCGTCTCGCCACCAGGTATACGGATGGAAGCAGGTTTGTTGTACCAGTCGTCTATCATCTTCGGCCATTGTTCTCTAACCTCATCAGGCGTCAATCCCTGCCATTTGCCGTAGTTAATGTCAGTCAGGCCGGGATAAACCTGTACAGGAAGATCAAAATGCCCGGCAATCACCTCAGCCGTTCTGACCGCTCGCGAGAGCGGGCTGGAGTAGACTGCCATAGGTCTCCACTCAGCGGCGATGCGCCGTCCGGTCAGTTCAGCCTGAGCACGACCGGTTTCGTTCAACGGCACGTCGGCTCGCCCGCGAAACCGTTCCACACGATTCCATTCAGTCTGCCCGTGCCTTACCAATATGATGCGTGTCATGTTTCACCTTTTCAATATCTATAGTCAATGTCATTGACTTAAAAATGTTGTCTCTTTTAAGTCTCCCTTTATAAAGGGGATCTCAGGGGGATTTTAATGTTATTCCGTAAAATCTCCCCCAACCCCTCTTTATAAAAGAGGGGAGTTAAAATTCTTAAGTCAACGACATTGTATCTATAGCAACAATTTAAACCATGACGAACTTGTAAAAAGTTTGTCATTGAGGTCCCCGCCTTCGCGGGGGTCTGGAGTTTGGACTTTTTTATAAGCGTTTGTTGTAGCTGCATAAATTATTTTTATCAGCTTCCATACCACCCCCTGCACCCCCGCCAGCGGGGGACAATGAGGAAGGCGCCCCCCTCCAGAGGGGGACAACCAAATGTCCAAACTCCAGCCCCTCTTTAGAAAAGAGGGGGGTCAAAGTGCTTAAGTCAATGACATTGAATTTAAACCATTAAACCCTGCAACCCATCGTGGAGTTTTTTCATAGTCTCATTAATCTCATCTGTTTGACCGTGTGTCTTCGATAATAAGGCGTCTATCGTGGAGAGTTCCTCCTTCACGTAATTAATCGCCTGTTTTCGCATTTCTTCAATTGCCCTGTTGATGCGGTCTTCCCACTGGGAGGCAAGACGGGAAAGATTGGCCTCCACTTCACGAGGAATCTCGCGTATAAAATGCTTTTCAAAAAGGCCCCTGAAGATAAACATGGGGATGAGAAACCAGATGAGATCGAAATGAAAGTCAAATGATCTGATCGTTTTGATATCAGGGTGATCGGGCTCCGACACTTCCATTTTCCAGTCTGCCTCAGCCAGCTTCACACCAAGAACCTTTTCGATATTTTTATCCAAAAGATTCCGGAAGGATTCGATCGATCGGGATAAACTGACATGAGATTTCCTGAGAGTGCCGTAAAAATGTTTGTGTTCTGTTTTTGATATATGTCTCATCTCTTCTGTCATGTGCTCTGCAAGCCATTCTTCATACCTCCTGGTGAGTTTCCAGAGATTCCCTTTCCATGTGGAAAGCTCGTTTTCCAGTTCTTCAGAAATTTTCTTCCTGAGGGGTTTCTGAAAATGATCAAGGTAGTCCATGATGAGGACGCGGGTTTGTCTCTGGTTTTCACGGGCAATGATGGTTAATTCCTCACGGATCAGATCAAAATTAACCTTTTCATCGAGGATCTGCTTACGGAGAACTTCACGATCAACATCAGTCTGCAAGGAGGTTTTAAGAGCAATTTCAAGATAGCCCAGACAACCTTTCATTAAGGAGTGCATCTTATGTTGAAGAATTTTTTTGAACTCGAAATCACGGTTTGACGACAATGTTAAGAGAATGCCTTTCTCCACTCGATCCTTGTATTGTTCCGTGTTCACACGGGTCGAATATATATAAATCGGGAGCAACCGATTTAGTTCACGCTGAAGTGTTTGTTCGAAAAATTTTATAACCTCGGTCTGCTGTTCAGGGGAGAGGAGATCAGCCTTTGTCAGAAGGATCACGATATTGGGCGTGTATTGTGTCAGCTCCCGAATCAATTGCACATCGTTGTCTGAAAGTGGGCGATCGGAACTGATGGCAAGTATGGCAGTACCAACCTGAGGAAGCCAGTTTTCAGAGGTTTCCCTATGATATTTGAAGACACTTCCCAGGCCGGGGGTATCCACCAAACGAAGACCATCGTAATCCTTGAGTGATGGAAGTTCAATATCCACCATCTCTACATTTTTTTCATTGGATGGGTTCTTTGCTTCAGAGGTATATGAATCAATCTCGCTTATATCAATCTCGCATACTTTAGCGTCGAAGAATTTTACAACGGCTCGTTCTTTTTCCCCATAGTGAAGCCGGGTAATGACGGTGGTGACAGGTATGACGCCAATGGGAAGGATGGATTTGCCGATGAGGCTATTGATGAAAGAGCTTTTACCCGCCTTAAACTGGCCAAGTATCGCCACATCAATGAACGGGTTTTGGATAAGTAACTTCTGACAGGCTTCACTCTGGCGGTTCAGGGAAAGAATGGAAAATCTGGTACAGCTATCAAGAACGTTTTTCAGTGATTTTTGTGAAACGTCCTGAATACGGGATTTCGATCCATGATTGATAGTATCTAACATAAAAAAACTCCACCAAATTAAAACTGGTAGGAGTTATTAGCCTTATGGGCAGTTTGTCTACAGGTGAACTCCATCACCCGCTGTGCAGTCAAACAAATTCAGGTTTTCTTGTCAAGTGGTTACTTTATTAAGGTGAAGACTTTAGCCATCGGATGCGGAGATGGATAATAATAAAATCTTATGCTTTCCGGCTGATCCGGCAGGGGAGGCCCTTCAGGTTGGGGGTGCCGTACTCCCTGCCAAGTTTACCTGTGGAGGTCAGCATGTTGAAGTTGGATTTTTCCCAGTCGTACTGGGTTTCCGGCTTTCCTTCGGGAAACCACCAGCCGTGGGAGGCAGAGATCACCCGGGGATCGATACCGTCCGTCAGATGGGCGACCTGAGTGACCTGTCCGTATTTCGTCTCGATGACGACCTCGTCCCCCTCGCCGATGCCGAATTTCTTTGCCGTTTCCGGGTGGATCTCCAGCCGGGGATGAGGCCTCAGCTTTCTGAGCTTTTCCAGCCACCGGTACGATGAGTGGAGGTAGTAGCGGCTTTTGGCGCTGGTGAGAAGCAGGGGATAATCGGGGTCGTCGGCTTCCGGCAGGCCTGTGTACTGTGGCAGGGCAGCCAGCTTGAACTTTTCCGCCGTGCTGAGTGCAAGCTCCACCTTTCCCGTGGGGGTCTTGAATCCTTTTTCTTCGTAGGATTTGAACCGGTCCGGCCCTTTCAGGTATCCCTTTTGGGCGAACAGGGCATACGTGAGTCCTGCCGGTTTGACGACGTCTTCCAGAAACATACGGTAATCATCGTGCCAGAACTCCGATGGACTTATCAGTTTACCCAGCTCATTCATAATCTTCATGTCGGGCCAGCATTCCTCCGGTGGATCGACAACCTTGGGCCTTGCCAGAATGTAGCCGTGGCCGAGCCCCAGATGGCCGATATCGTCAAATTCGAAGTGGGTAGCTACGGGAAGAACGATATCCGCCAGGGCCGCCGTCGGGGTCATGAAGATGTCCGCTATGGCGATGAAATCCAGTTTCATGAGGGCGTCATACGTCTGGCGACTGTCGGCGTAAGACAGCATGGGATTGGAGCACATGGCATAGAATCCTTTAACCGGATAGGGAATCCCTTCTAGAACGGCTTTCCGGAAATAGGCAGGCGCCACGGTCATCAGGCGCGGGATGATCCGATGATAGGTGCTTATCATGTCCTTGCGCTTGTCGGGAATGAGGCCAACCCGGACAAAAGTCCCCAGCCCCATGATATTTGGGTCGTGTGCTTCCACATTTCCGCCGGGTACATCAAGATTGCCCGTAATGGACATGAGGCAGATAAGAGCCCTGATAGTGTCGAAGGCAAAAATGTTGTGCTCGATAGGGTTTCCCCACTGGATGACTGCCGGTTTTGTCCTGGCATAGCATCGGGCGGCTTCACTGATGAGATCGGGAGCTACCCATGTGATTTCGGACACTTTTTCGGGTGTAAATCCTTTAACGTGTTCGGCCAGATCCGCGAAACCCACAGTCCACTTTTCCACGAATTCCTTATCGTACAGACCTTCAGAGATGATAACATTCAGAAATCCCAGGGCCAGGGCGTTGTCTGTTCCGGGCCGAATCTGAAGCCACAGTTTGGCCTTCTTAACCAGGTCGATACGGCGGGGATCAATGATGATGAGTTCGGTCCCATTCTTTACCTGTTCGAGGAGGAGGCTGCAAATCTCACCCTCTTCATTGGTGGAGGTGATGTTGCTTCCCCAGAGAACGGCCAGTTTGCTCATGTGGTGAAAATCCGCGACGGGGTAAAAGCCGCAGGTGTGGATGCCTGTGATCTCGCGGGGGGCGTGGCAGACATCCTGAGAAGCAATTACATTCGGTGATCCGAAAATATTGGCCAGACGGATAAGGATAAAATGCTCCAGGCCTTTGGGCATCCCGACACCAAATGCTACCGCCTTTGGGCCGAACTTTTCCTTGATCTGCAGGAAGTTCCCGGCAATTTCCTGTAGTGCCTCCTCCCAGGTGATGCGCTGCCATTTGCCCTCGCCGCGCTTTCCCGCCCGCTTGAGGGGATGCCTGAGGCGGTCCGGATGTGTCAGACGATCCGGCGATGCCACACCCTTGGGACAGATATAGCCCTTGTTCAGAAAACCCTCCGGGTCCCCCTTTACCTGAACGATCTGATTATCCTTCACGCCAACCAGAAGGGCACAGCCTCCGTGATCCATCCTGGCGCAATGTGTCCTAACCCAGCGAATATCCTCTCCCATGAAGTAATCAACCTCTTTGAATAGCCATTTTGATTGTTTTTTCTATTATATCATTTTCCGACGATAAGCGGCAAACTCAATTTCGTTAGTACGAAAATAGACTCTGCGCATCTCCCTTTTATAAATGGGGGTTTGCAGGGATTTCTTTTTTTTTGCAAAATCCCTCTAAATCTCCCTTTACAAAAGGGAGACTGGAGTTTGGACATTTTTATAAGCGTTTGTTACCCGTCGGCGGGGCGCCTTCCTCATTGTCCCCCTCTGGAGGGGGTGTAGGGGGAGGTTCCATCAACCTCTATAACTAAACACAGCTCTTTACACATAAAGTCGGCAATGAAATCCAATACCGACCTTTGCCTTCGGAATTGATAACCTTTCATTTGTCTGGCCCGCAAGACATATTTCCATAAACATGTCTCTCCCTTGGTCATCTCTTTGCGAAGCTAATGTCCAAACTCCAGGTCTCCCTTTATAAAAGGGAGACGCCCCATAGAGTATGAGTGCTTCCCAAGATGTCAAGGGTAAACCGGTTGGGCATTTACTTATACGGAAAAATAGAGTATAAATGAACCGTTGATCATAATCGAAGAGGGCAAATATGAGTGATGATCTGGGGCAATACCTTCGACCCACATACTTTATAGACAGCGACACATCGGAGGTTGTAGCTTTCGCCAGAGCTTCCGTCGGCATCAATGATTCCTCGCTTAAGAAAGGCATCGCCCTCTTTTGCGCCGTGCGGGACAAAATCAGGTATGACCCCTACCGGATCGATTTGGATAACAGAGAGGCTTTCAAAGCAAGCGTTATCGTCTCCAGAGGCTATGGTTATTGCGTCGCCAAGGCAATCGTGCTTGCCGCTACGGCACGCGCTTCGGGTATTCCCAGCCGTCTCGGTTTTGCCGATGTGCGCAACCACCTTACCACGGAAAGGCTCCGGCAGTTGATGAAGACGGATACCTTCATTTTCCACGGTTATACGGAACTCTTTCTTGAAAACCGCTGGGTCAAGGCCACACCGACCTTCAACCTGTCTCTGTGTGATAAGTTCGGTGTAAATCCTCTCGATTTTGACGGCAGAACCGACAGCCTCTTCCATCCATACGACAGGGAAGGAAAACGGCATATGGAATATATCAAGGATCACGGTCATTTTGCCGACGTTCCGTATGAAAGGATTGTTGCCTGTTTCAGGGAGTATTACCCGGGCTACTTTCAGATGCGTGGTAACGCGAAAGAAGGAGATTTCGACAAAGAAGCCTCAACCGAAAAAGAATGAAAGTCAGGGTATTCAGACGAAATGGCCTTCCATTTCATCTTGAGACTTTTTATTGCACATGTTAATTTAACAAATCATGATCGTTGTTGCAAACACAAACACTGCCTGCACGCGTTGCGGAAAAATCCCTGCCGTCATCTTCTGTGATGGCTGTCAGATTCCGCTCTGCATAGAGTGCCGTAAATTCGACCTCTGGGGTTATGGCTGCGGCCACGTGGATACAAAAGTATTCTGCCATACCTGTTTTGATGACATTAAAATCAACCCTTACGGCGGCCGGTTGAACGAGGATCATGAATGAAAGAAGCCTGAGGAAAACACCATGAGCGATGACATTAAAAAAAGAACCCAGGAGACCGCGAACACCCTTTTTGGCAAAGGGATCACAATGGACCCCCCATATCTGATGTGGAGGGAATTTGACAAGGACCTTGCCAATGATTTTTCCCGTTTTATAACGGGCAACCTTTATTCCAGGACGGTTTTAACCCTTTCTGAAAGGCAGATGGCGGCTTGCGCTATGCTCGCGGCTCTCAGGGCAACCGGTGAATTAAAACTTCACGTAAATGCAGCGTTAAATGTTGGTTGTGACCCTAAGAAACTGACTGAGATTTTTTTCCAGGTTGCGACCTATGCGGGTATGCCTGCCGTTAATGAAGCGCTTGAGGTTTACCGGGATGTGCTCAAAGAGCGTGGAGAATGGCCGATTAAATAAGAGCCGTTTGTGACCTCAACGAGAACGGGGATATCCATCATGTCTGAGCATGCAAACGGAAAGTCATTAATCAAGAGAAAAACGGAAACAGCCCTGCTCGTTATCGACATGCAGGTATATCAGGCAGGTGAGGGGGGGAATCTGCCGCGCTACTTCGGTGTCATCAACGGTCCGGATGCGGAAGAAGGCGCCGTCCGGCGGGGTAAGGAACTTGTTCCGGTGATCAAGAGGCTGCTTTCAGCTTTCCGGGAAGCTGGGGCTTGTGTCATATTCACGGCCTTCGGATCGCTCACGGAAGACGGATCAGATCTCGTCCCGTATGTCCGGTTATGGAATAGGAAATGTCTGGAGATGCTGGGGTTCCCCGCAATTGTTTCTATCAACGATCCAGGGTATGTGATAGTGCCGGACCTTTCTCCTTTGGCTAACGAGCCAGTGATCAACAAGACGGCACAGGGAGCGTTTAATTCCTCTATCATCGATCATGTTCTTAAGCAGAGGGGAATCAATACGATTGTTGCAGCGGGGATGTATACCAATCATTGCGTCATGGCTACCTGTATCGGTGC
>JAPLJS010000108.1 GCA_026388545.1 Deltaproteobacteria bacterium | reverse complement strand
AGCATTGAATGATGTGAACACAATTGATCTTGGCGCCTCGACGGTATCGGGTAACCTTAGCGTTACCGCTGCCGGTCCGATCATGCAGAGCGGTGCGATTACGGCAAATGTAGTTGGGAAGACGGCCACTTTTGCAGCGGGAGTTGGAAATAACATCACCCTTGACGGCGCTAACGACTTCACGACGGTGAAGATCACAAGCGGGAACGATGCAACATTGAACGATGTGAACGCCATTAATCTCGGTAACTCGACGGTGAGTGGGTCACTGGGTGTGACAGCAGGCGGTAATATCACGCAGACCGGCGCCCTTGCCGTTACCGGTGCATCCACCTTTGACGCCGGTGCAACCCACGATATCACCCTGGCGAACGCAGGCAATAGTTTAAGCAGCGTTTGGATCACGGGAAAGAACGTATCCCTGACAAACACCGGCGCTCTTTCCCTGAACGCCTCGACAGTATTTGGAGCCTTGGGTGTTACAGCCGGTGGCATTATCACCCAGACGGGTCCGCTGATGGTCACCGGAGCAGCGACATTCGCTGCCGGCTCAACAAACAACATTATCCTTGCCGATAGCAATGGTTTCAGCAGTGTAGGGATCACGAGCGGAAAAGATGTGATTTTGAGTAACGCCGCTGCCCTTGCCCTGAGTGCGTCGACCGTAAGCAATAGTCTGACCGTGGCAGCCGACGGTGATTTGACGCTGAACGGGCTTATTAATGCAGGTGCTGGAGGCGTGACACTCGTATCGAACACCGGTGCGATCATAAACGGCATGGGAAGCTCGAGAAGTATCACCGCCGCTTCTCTTGTTGCCAGTGCAGTCGAAGGAATAGGGAGCGGAAATGCACTACGAACTGGAGCCAGCATGATCTCGGCTACCAATGATACCTTGAACAATATTGAATTCGAAAATACGGGCATCCTCACAGCAGGTGTCTTTAGCAACAATGGTTCAGGTGACGTCATTCTCAACAATTACGGTGCAGTTACGACCGGCCTCGTTGCATCATCGGGCGGCGCTGTTTCCATAACCGCCCATAGTCCTCTGACGATCGGCGCCGGCGGTGTTTCTGCGAATGGTAATATAACATTGGAAGCCTCGGCGAGCGGTGCTTCTGATGACCTTACGATCAATGGAATGGTCTCATCATCAAATGGAAATATTATCCTGAAGGCCGGCAGCAGCATCATTCTTGGAGCAGGCGGAAGTTTGAGTGCGTTTGGCACGATAACGATGACTGACCAGTTGAATGCACCCGTTGTGACGGTGCCACCCGGCAGTGACCAGACAGTTCCGGCTGCTACGGGCAACGAGGTTTCGAGCAACGATACGGTAGTCGCACTCAAGACAACCGAGGGAACAACAATAGCAACGGTGGAAACGACAAGCGATTCGGACGAAAAAGAGGATGAGGAACGTAAGAAGAAAAAGGAAGGTGGGGAACAAACAACCGATGATAAGAAAAAAGAAGCCAAAGTTAAAAATTACTGCAATTAGCTTACTATTACTATCCTTATTGTTGATTTTTAGCACAGTATCCTTTGCCGCAACAACGATAGGGAGAGTTACGCATTTGAGCGGGCCGCTGTTTGCAAAAAAGGCGGACGGGACTACCAGGGTCTTGTCCATAAATTCTTCGGTTGAACAGGGAGATACACTGGTAACCAAAAAAAGGACCTATGCCCGGATCAAGTTTACGGACAATGGTGAGATGACCCTGCGTCCCAACACTCAATTCAAGGTTTCGCAGTATAACTTTGATAAGTCCGCTCCCAGAAAAGACAAGGCCGTTTTCAATTTGGTCAGAGGAGGAGTGCGCTCTCTAACGGGGATGATAGGAAAACGGGGTGATCAGGACAGCTATAGATTGATAACTCGCACAGCCGTAGCGGGCGTCAGAGGGACCACATACGAGTGCAAGATTTGCGAGGGCAACTGCGGATCGCTCCCGGACGGAGTGTATTTTTTTATAGCAGCAGGAAGCATTAGTGTCAGTAATAGTGGCGGCTCACAGACTTTTAGCGCCGGTCAGTATGCTTATGTGGCGACTGCGACATCGATGCCGACAATTTTACCGGGAAATCCGGGGATTGACTTCACCCTGCCGGTATCTGTCGGGGATACATCGGGAGGAGGCCCCCAGGATAGCGGCTGCGTGGTACGCTGAAATAATTAATTCTTGACAAACAAATCCGCCTTTGTTACTGGTCATACCACTAACAAAAAAAATACTGATGGATGTGTGGAAGAGGGGTTAAATGCCCCCGCTGCCCCGCAGCCGTGAAGGGAACGAAAACCCGAAAAGCCACTGTCGTGATCAAATCGTGACGGGAAGGCGGGTGAGTAGGCAGCCCGAAGCCGGAAGACCAATCCATCATGAATATCCTCGCGGGAGGAACAATGCTTAAGTACTCTTTCCTACCTGTTTTTATACTTTCCGCTATTTCTGTCCTTGCGATAACCAGAGACGCAACCGATAAGGCTGTCACTCTCTCCCGTGTCATACGGGTGAGTCTCTTTCTGCTTGCCGTTTTAATCATCATTTCAGTAAGTTCGATGCTCGTCGGGCCCAGTAATTTGGGAACGATAACTCTTTTCAAAGGTTTACTGTCGGGGATGTATAGCGGAGACCTCAGTCTTTTTACGACGGAAAAGACGATCCTTTTTTCCATTCGTCTGCCCCGGATCATCTTTGCCGGTATTGTCGGCGCTTCCCTCTCGGCGGCAGGAGTTGTATTCCAGGGACTCCTCCGCAACCCCCTTGCAGATCCTTACATCCTGGGGATATCCGGTGGATCGGCAGTCGGAGCGATTATTGCCATAATAACGGGAATAAGCTTCATCCCTTTTGGAGTTCCCGGTATGGCCGTTTCAGGGGCGCTGCTTACAATCGCGCTGGTTTACGGAATTGCAAAAACAAAGAAAGAACTTCACTCCACCACACTTCTCCTGGCAGGCGTTATCGTGAATGCCTTTTTCTCTGCCGTCATTATGTTCCTGATTTCCACAACCAGCAGTAAGGAACTGCGAAGCGCTATATTCTGGTTAATGGGAGATCTGAGTCTCGCCGAATGGAACGAGATCATCCTGACAGGCTCTTTTTTAATGATCGGTTTCATTGTTATGTACAGCTACTCGAGACATCTGAATCTCATTGTCACCGGAGAAGAGACCGCAATGCAACTTGGCGTAAATGTTGAACAAACCAAGAAGATTCTTCTGCTTGCCGCCTCACTCGTAACGGGAGTAGCCGTATCGGTAAGCGGCACCATCGGGTTTGTCGGCCTGATCATTCCGCACATGATGAGGATGCTCTTAGGCTCAGACCACAGACTTCTTTTACCTTCTTCCGCCCTCTTCGGCGGTTCATTTCTTATTGTCGCGGACACCCTCGCCCGAACGATCACAGCCCCCGCCGAGTTGCCGGTGGGTGTAATTACTGCAATGTGCGGGGCCCCCTATTTCATTTACCTCTTACGCAGGAGGGCCGTCTGATCTATGTCCATAATCAACCTCGAACAGATCGGATTCAGATACAACGAGCACTGGGTTCTCAGGAACGTCTCTTTTGAGGTAAAAGAGGGCGAGTTTATTGGAATACTCGGCCCCAACGGCTCCGGTAAGACAACCCTGTTGAATGTTATCGACGGCATTCTCATACCCCAGGAAGGAGAGATATGGATAAACGAAACGTCCTGCAATAAGCTCAAGAGGGAAAATCTTGCAAAGATTATCGCCGTTGTACCCCAGGAATCCTCGATGATTTTTCCCTTCACTGTTCAGGAGATCGTTTTAATGGGACGGGCGCCGCATTTAGGTAAATGGAGGTTCGAAGGAGAAACAGACTTCACCATTGCCCGTCAGGCCATGGAGATGACGGATACCCTTTCTTTGATGAACCGGAGCATGAATGCCTTAAGCGCCGGTGAGCGTCAAAGGGTACTGATTGCAAGAGCCCTGGCCCAGCAGCCCCAGATAATGCTCCTTGATGAGCCGACGGCCTTTTTGGACATACGGCATCAGATCGACTTTTTCGATTTAATAAAAGCGCTGAATAAAAACCAGACTCTCACGGTAATTGGCGTCACACACGACATCAATTTAGCATCGTCGTATTGTGACAGGCTCATTCTTATGCGAAACGGCAATGTTCACTGCCTCGGAAGTCCTGACGAGGCAATAACAGAATCACATATCAGGGAAGTATACGAAACAAATGTAACTGTCGACAGAAATCCGGTGACCGGTCAGCCACGGGTCACCCTTTTGAGTTCACATCCATCGGAGGGAGGAAGCCGGTCCAACTCCGGCGCTGCCCCGCAACTGTGAGCGGAACGAAATCCACACGATGCCACGGGTCTTTTTTGAGGAAGACCGGGAAGGCGTGGATGGTAGGTGCAAGGTACAAGCCGCAAGCCAGGACACTCATCTGATGGACCAAATAACTACATTCCCGAGGGGGAAAGGAGAAACGTCAAATGAAAATCAAGTCAAAATGGTTCGTTATTTTTATTGCTGCCGTGCTGATTATAGGTACGGCCCATTATGTTTTCGCTGCGCAGAATGATGGATCTCAGGAATCCGCAATCACACTGGAAGAGGTTGTTGTTACAGCTACGAAAACCCCGGAAAAGCGGAAGGACATTCCCAATGCTGTCATCATCATAGACAAAAAGGATATTCAGGCGTCCGGTGCTAAAAGTATCGGGGAATTACTGGCGAACGAGACGGGTATCGACTGGCAAACCTATGGCAATTACGGCGGCGCCAACCAGGAGATCCATATTCGCGGGATGCGGGGCAATGCCACCCAGGTGCTTGTCAATGGCGTCAACGTCGGTTCCCCATCCTTAGGCATTGCGGATGTAGGAAAAATTTCCATCGATAACATCGAGCGGATCGAAATAGTCAAAGGCTCCGGTTCACTTCTCTACGGATCGGGGGCAATGGCTGGAACAGTCAACATCATCACAAAGAGGCCGAAGAGAGATAAAATGGACATGAAGGTTGGCGCCGGTTACGGTTCACAAAATACGTATCGTGTAGCGGCAGAAAATGGGATGTTCGTCGCAGGGAATTTCGGATATTATCTGACCGCCGGCAGAACGGAGACCGACGGCTTTCGGGATAACAGTTATCTCAGGCAAAACGATGCATCCCTGAAACTGGTCCTGGATAAGAAAGATATTATTGATATCAGCCTCTATGGCGATTATATAAACAGGAAGTATGGCATGCCGGGTGTCAAGCCGCCTTCAGGCACACGAGATTATTATATCGGCGGTGAAAAGTTTTACAATAGCGAGGCGGCAGCCCTGTTGGATCACAGCGGTGATAAAGACGGGCATGTCGTCCTTGAGGTCAAGGGCAAACCGGTGAAATGGTTCGGTTATGATCTCAAAGGGCATTACACGAACATGGAAAATCACAACTACGAACGTTATGCGTACAACGGATCGGGATATGAAAACTGGGTAACCAATCAGGTGTTGGGAACGGACGGTCATGTGGACATTTATCCCTTTGAGGGAGCCAAACTACTGTTGGGAGGCGAATACAAGAACTTTGACTGGAAGAATGAAGGTTTTGATTTGGATACTACCGGCAAGCAAACCGTCAAAACAACAAATGAAGCTCAGATATTTACCAAAAGCGCCTTTACGGAGGCAGAGTACAGGCCATCGCAGTACTTGAAGGCTTTAGCCGGTTTCAGGCATGAAAACAATTCAGCATTCGGCTCGCAAAACCTGCCCCTCTTCGGCCTGGTCATAAATCCGTTTGAAACAACGGCATTGAAGATCAATCACGGAAAGCATTTCCTGGCGCCCACTCCCAACGATCTTTACTGGCCGGCTGGTCCGTATACCAGGGGAAACGCCGATCTGAAACCCGAAATCGGCTGGCATACCGATGTTACTCTCGAGCAGTCATTACTTAACGATAAGTTATTCATGACGATATCGTATTTTCACTGGAATGTAGATGATAAGATCCAATGGGAACCTGATTCACAAGGCGTCTTCACCCCCATAAATCTGGCGAGCTACAAGGCAGACGGTCTCGAAGTGGGAACCAGGATTGGGCCATTTTACGACCTGACGCTGGCCTTGAGCTACACCTATACGGACGCGGAAGAGGAAAACCGTGAATATACCAGACAGGATTACGGATGGCCGCCGTTTATCCCACCGGATTTCCAATACAGTATGGTCAAACGGCGTGCATCTTACACACCAGATAATCAGTTCAAGGGCGACCTTACGTACAAAAGCAATTTCGGGCTGACCGTAACAGCAACGGCGCGATACGTGGGTGACCGCGTCGTGTACAGGACAGAGACCACCACCTATCCCGATACGAAAACCGTCACCTATACTCTTAACTCCTACTGGACAGCGGATCTGAAAGTCCAACAGCGTCTTTACAAACACTGGATTCTCTCACTGTCCGGCATCAACCTGTTTGATAAAGAGTATGATACTCATCTGACAACCTTCACCGATCAGACTACATGGAAAACCTCGCCGGCCATGTATCCGGGGGCAGGTCGGTCGGTTTTTGCCAGTGTGGCTTATGAATTTTAATTACTCCTATAAGGGAGGACTTCCCTTTGAATTTTAAGGGAGATTTGTCTCTGAAAAACCGATTCCCCTTCCGCCTGGGAACGACCTCATATATCATTCCGGCGGAGCTCCTTCCGAATGTCATCTACCTGGCAGATAAGGTGGATGACATCGAACTGGTGCTCTTTGAATCGGATGAATTCAGCAATTTGCCGGATGCGGCCACAGTGAAGATGCTGAAAGAGACAGCAGAACGGTCTGATCTGACCTACACTATCCACCTGCCTCTGGACACGTGGATGGGACATGAAGAGGCATCTGTCCGGGAGCGATCTGTGGACAAGTGCCTTCGCGTTATCGAACGCACCGCCCCGCTTTCGCCCTTTGCCTATGTCCTTCATTTCCATGGGGATCAGCGGGGTGAACTCCCTTCGCCGGACCTGGAACGCTGGATCGACGGCCACCGGCGCTCTGTGGAGAGGCTCCTTCAGGATGTTAATTCACATGATCTGTGTGTGGAGACGCTCGATTATCCTTACACTGTTATAGAAGACATTATCAGTGACTATAACCTGAGCGTCTGTCTTGATATCGGCCATCTCCTTCTGTGCGGGTATGCGCCGGAAGATTACCTTGACCGCTATCTGCCGCGGACACGGGTGCTCCATCTCCATGGAATTGAGGACGGACATGACCACCGCAGCCTGTCCTTTTTGCCCGCCGGTTTGTTGACGACCCTCATAGACCGATTGGGCAACGGTTCGAATAATTCCAGGGTTTTAACAATGGAGATCTTCGATGAAGGGGCGTTGAATCAATCGCTGGATGTCCTGAGTCGTTATGTGTAATACTTACTACGAAAATAGTCTGAGGCGGGGTTGGAAAACCCCGCCTATCGATAAACGTACGGATAAAATCGATCATCAAACACCCAGATAGGCGGTACATTCCTGTGCCGCCGGCAGCGCATAATTTTCATGCCTTCGTGGTGTCCTACCGGGTATAAGTGTTTAATATGAAGAAGACAGAGAAACAGCCCAAAGCACAATGCGTCGCAGTTTTCGGAACGGGTTCGGATGTAGGCAAAAGCATCGTGGTAGCAGCCCTCTGCCGTATCTTCAATGATCACGGCATCCGCGTCGCCCCGTTTAAAGCCCAGAATATGTCTAACAACTCCTACGTCACACCCGAGGGCGGAGAAATGGGGCGGGCCCAGATCGTCCAGGCGGAAGCTGCCCGTATTGCCCCCCATGTGGATATGAATCCGGTGCTTCTCAAACCGTCAACAGATACGGGCGCCCAGGTTGTCCTTTACGGACAACCCCTGGGAAACAGGGAAGCAAAAGAATACTTCTCCGACACACATTACCTTTATGAGCAGGCATTGGCCAGTCTGCAACGTCTCCGGTCTTCATATTCGCTCATCTTCATGGAAGGCGCCGGTTCCTGCGCTGAGGTCAATCTGCGTCCCCAGGATTTTGTGAATTTCCGCATGGCGCATGCCGCCGACGCACCGGTTATTCTGGTCGCCGATATAGACCGGGGTGGTGTCTTCGCTCAGATAATCGGCACACTGAATATTATCCCCAAAGAAGACAGAAAGCGGGTTAAAGGCATCATCATCAACAGATTCCGCGGCGATGCGGATCTTTTTAAAACAGGCATTGAATTCATCGAAGACAAGACGGGACTTCCCGTCCTGGGGCTTATTCCGTATTTCCATCACATCCAGATAGACTCTGAAGACGGCCTGCCGCTTGATTTCCTGCTTGACCCGCCGTTCGGTCCCGAACCAGGGAAAATTAACATCGGCGTTATACGGCTGCCGCACATCTCCAATTTTACCGACTTCAATCCTTTTGAATGTGACACATCCATTAATCTCCACTACCTCGCACGACCCCGCAGTCTGCATGGGTACGATGCGATTTTTATCCCCGGCACAAAGAACGGCCGTTTTGACATGGAATGGCTTGGGCATACGGGCTGGGCAACCTCACTTGCAGATTTCGTCCGTCACGGCGGCCACCTCGGCGGGATATGCGGCGGTTACCAATTGCTTGGAAAGCTGATCCGCGATCCTTACGGAATTGAAGGGACGCCGGGAGACACACAATGTCTCGGTTTTCTGGACGTAGAGACAACCCTGCACAGGGAAAAGATACTGTCCCGTTCTGCCGGCGTCTGGGAGCAAAACGGAGAAAACGTAGAAGGGTATGAGATACACATGGGCGTCACAGAACGCGGCCCCGACATGTTTCCCGTGATACGTGTTCTCACACAAAACGGAAGCCTCTCCGACGGCTTCGATGGGGCTGCAACTTGTGACGGTAAGGTCTGGGGCACCTATTTTCATGGCCTGTTCGATATGCCCAGCTTCAGACATGCCTTTCTGAAAACGATCTCAGCTAATTACAGAACCGGTGAAAATGATTGCACCACCGTTCATGCATCCGATTTTAAGGATCACCAATACAACCTGTTAGCGGAACACTTCCGGGCACACTTAGATATGGATAAACTGTTTAAAATCATAGGTATTGATGATCTCATGAAAGACATGCGTGTTTCAGAGAATACCATGAAACGTGGAAATATATAAGGAGTGGAGTATTAGTAATGGATAGTCCCCGGATAGTCATAGCAGGCACGCACAGCGGTGTGGGGAAAACGTCCGTCACCCTTGCCGTCGTAGCTGCATTGAGAAAGCGCGGCTTCAAGGTGCAGACCTTCAAGGTGGGACCGGATTTTCTCGATCCATCCTATCTGACTATGGCTTCAGAGAGACCCTGCTATAATCTCGATGGCTGGATGGCAGGCAGGGACTACGTTTGCAGGCTTTTTGCACGGGCGTCTGAAAGCGCCGACATCTCCGTTATCGAAGGCGTTATGGGCCTTTTTGACGGTGCCGATCCCGACAGCTCCGCGGGGAGCACAGCGGAAATCGCACGCTGGCTTGATGCCCCCGTGCTTCTGGTTGTGGATGTCTACGGCATCGCCCGAAGCATTGCCGCCGTCGTGAAAGGCTACACCGATTTCGAAGCAGGTTTGAGGGTGGCCGGGGTTATTGCCAATCGCTGCGGTTCGGAGGGCCATGCATTGTGGCTCGCTGAGTCGCTCGCTTCGGCATCACTGCCCCCCCTTGCGGGAGCCATTCCGATGGATGGGTTTCCCCATCTTCCCAGCCGGCATCTCGGTCTGGTAACGGCCGATACCGGGAACCTATCCCGGCCTGTTCTCAATGGACTTGCGGATGTCTTTGAAAAGTACGCATCGGTTGATACGGTGATGGAAATCGCAAGGAGAGCTCCGTCTCTTGACGTAAAATCCATTACCTTCCCTCCCCCGGCGGGAGGAATTGAGGGAGGGGTTAAAACAGGGAATCGGTTCAAACGCATATCCATAGGTGTTGCCTATGATGAGGCCTTTCATTTTTATTACAGGGATTTCTTTGATGAATTGGAAATGATGGGGTGCATGCTGAAGTTTTTTTCACCGATTGCAGACAACCACCTTCCAGAAGGAATTGATGCCCTCTATATCGGAGGGGGATACCCGGAAGAACATGCGGAGGCCCTTGCCGCCAACGAGGAAATGCATTCGGACATCCGGAAATTTTCCTCCTCCGGCCGGCCTGTTTACGGTGAATGCGGCGGATTGATGTACCTGAGCCGAACCCTGGAAACTAAAGACGGAGTTCAATACCCGATGGTTGGGCTGATCCCGGCGTCAACCAGGATGCTTGACCGGATAAAATCCCTTGCTTATGTTGAAGTGACGCTCAATGCCGATTCTCTCTGGGGCGCCAGGGGGACAACCCTGAGGGGCCATGAATTCCACTACTCGGAATTGACCGCGGACCTGACAGAAAATGAAGGGTGGGCTACCGCTTATACTGTGAGAAAACGCCGCGCCGATGACATCGCAAGGGAAGGTTTTCAAAGCGGCAGCGTATTGGCAAGCTATACCCACCTTCACCTTGCTTCTCGCCCGGAGGCGTTGCAATATTTTATGAATAAAATCTCCTGAAGGCTCCCCCCTTGTCTGCCGTGGTGGGCTATCCGTAAGGATCGAGGCAAGGGGGGATCAGTCATTAACCATTCAGCGCCCCGTGATACTTTGATAATATTCTCTTCAGACCGGTTTGGATGGAGAAATTTTGCAGATAGCGGCAATTAGTGACGTTAATGAGTAGCGGTATCATGACCCCTATGATGTTTTTCAGCGCCTATGTACTGGATCTCATCGTCGGTGATCCCCGTTGGTGTCCCCATCCTGTGGTTATCATGGGGAAGGGCATACGTTGTTTGGAAAGAGTGATCCGGACGTATTTTTCGCGTGGCCATCTCAAAACAGGAGGCGTTATCCTTTGGTTTGTAGTGATTTTGATTACCTATTTTGTGACCTGGGGCATTTTGATGGCATTTTTTAAAGTTCACTGGATATTGGGCGTCGTTGTGACGGTTATACTTGCCTCACAGACTTTGGCCGTAAGGTCGCTGTTTCAAGAAAGTAAGGTGGTTGTCGATCATTTAAATGCAGGCAGTATTGAGGGTGCAAGGAAAGGACTTTCCATGATTGTGGGCAGGGATACGGAAAATCTCGATGAAGAAGGGATATTGCGGGCTGTCGTCGAAACGGTTTCGGAGAACCTGTCGGATGGCGTCATTGCCCCGATGTTTTACTTGCTCCTGGGAGGGGTTCCTCTTGCAATGACTTATAAAGCCGTCAATACATTGGATTCTATGATTGGTTATAAAAGTGACCGTTATCGGGATATCGGATATTTTTCGGCCACGATGGACGATATATTCAACTGGATCCCGGCCAGAATGACAGGTTTCATCGTGGTTATCGCCTCTTTTTTGTTGGGATTGAACGGCAAAAATGCCTGGCGCATTATGAGAAGAGATTGCAGTAATCATCCCAGTCCGAACAGCGGTATACCAGAGGCCGCTGTGGCAGGCGCCCTTGGTGTAGAGCTTGCCGGTCCGATGAGCTATTTTGGTAAGATGATGGAAAAGCCGACCATTGGTGACCGGGTAAAATCAATAGATAGTAGGGATATAAAAATGGTCTGGGCAATCATGTTTTCTTCTTCAGCGTTGATGTCTCTTTTTTGTATTATACTGTTGAGGTTCATGGTGTTATGAACTCGTATGACCATGGTGGAAATATTAGAGAGATATCGAGAATTTATGAAATTGATGAACATCGTCTTGTTGACTTTAGCGCCAATATCAATCCATTGGGTTATCCTCAAGGGACAAAAGATGCAGTGATGAGGTCTTTTGATGATATCTTGCATTATCCCGATACAGAGGCTTACGATCTCATTACGCGGCTGGCCGCTTATCATGGAATGGACCGCCAATATTTCATTACCGGAAATGGTTCCACGGAGTTCATTTACTGGATTCCTATCATCTTTAAACCTAAACGGGCTTTGGTTGTGACGCCGGCCTTCAGCGAATATGAAAAAGGTCTCAATCTGGCCGGTTCTCAGGTAATGTATTTTCAGGCCGACGAAGAACGTGATTTTGTCGTAGATATGGATAATCTGTACACACGACTGGCAGGTGGTTTTGATATTCTTTACTTTTGCAATCCCGCAAATCCCACAGGTGTTCTGACCCCAAAAGAAGAACTCCTTATTTTAATAGCCCGTGCCGATAGTTTGGAAACCATCGTGATCATTGATGAAGCTTTCATTGACTTTGTGGAGGAGGCATCTCTCAAGGTTGCGGTTACGCAATTTTCCCATGTTATTATCTTAAGATCCATGACGAAATTTTTTGGTATCCCTGGCCTTCGCGTGGGGTATGCCATCGCAGGATCTGCCGTTATAGAGAGGTTGAAGAGAAATAAGCCGCCGTGGATGATCAATACCTTAGCCCAAATAGGCGCCTGTGAGGCCCTTTCCAACAGTGCCTTTATATATGAAACACGACGATATGTAGAAACCGAAAAGGCCTTTTTGCATCGTGCCATAAACAGCATTCCCGGGTTGAAAGCCCTCCCGAGCGCCGCCAATTATCTTTTGGTCAGGATTGATTCCCAGAGGGGTTTATCATCGAGGGATTTAAGGGAACGGCTGCTTCGCGAAGATATTTTAATCAGGGATTGCAGCAATTTTCAAAGGATGGGAAATTACTATTTCCGCGTGGCCGTAAAAAAGCATGGGGATAATCAGCTGCTCATCGATACATTAAAGAACGTCATGACATGATTTTTTTTATTACACATCGGAGAGAGAGACTCCGGATTTAAGGATTATTATCTTCCTTGCGTCTCGATGCCCGTTTATTCGCATCGAGCTCCATCTTCCGCAGGCGTATGTGTTGCGGTGTGACTTCCACCAGTTCGTCCTCAGCGATAAATTCAATGGACTGATCCAGGGACAGCGGCCGCGGAGGCCTTAAGGTAACGGTCGCTTCCGACGTTGAGCTTCTGATATTCGTGAGCTTCTTTTCTTTAGTAATATTCACCGTCATATCACCATTGCGATTGCGTTCGCCGATGATCATCCCGCCGTACACCTCGTACCCCGCCTCCACGAAGAGTTCACCGCGGTCTACCATAGCCAGGCTGGCATAGTTCGTCACCCTGCCGCTTCTATCAGCCAGAAGAGCGCCGCTTGCCCGCTGCGGGATCGGCCCGAACCACGGTTCATAGTTTTCAAAGAGCGTATTCATCACACCCGCACCCTTGGTATCCGTCAGAAAATGACTGCGGAAACCGATCAGGCCGCGGCAGGGAACAAGGAACTCCAGGTTGACCCGGCCGCTTCCCTTATTGATCAGGTGGGTCATGCGCCCTTTTCTCACCGACAGTTTTTCCGTAACAATACCGACGAATTCTTCAGGGATATCGATAAAAACGCACTCTACAGGCTCCAGGGTTTTGCCGTTTTCTTTTTTTGTGATAACGGTTGGCTTGGACACCATGAACTCATAGCCCTCCCGGCGCATGGTCTCGATCAGCACGGCCATCTGCAACTCCCCACGCCCGCAGACCTCGAAGGCGTCCTTGCGCTCCAGCGGTTTCAATTTCAGCGAGACGTTCCGGAAACTCTCCTTTTCCAGACGTTCAAGAAGATGGCGTGACGTCAGATACTTTCCTTCCTTGCCGGCAAAGGGGCTGTTGTTTACGTAAAAGATCATGGAGACGGTCGGCGCGTCAATGTTTATCCGTGGGAGCGGTAGGGGATTTTCCTGCGATGTAATCGTATCGCCGATACTGATGGCCTCAACGCCGGCAACGGCGACGATATCACCGGCCTCGACGGCATCCACCTGCTTTTTCCTCAAGCCGTAAAACATGTAAAGGGCGGAAAACCTGACCCCGGAAGTGATCGCATTTTCTCCGCAAAGTGCATAGGTCTGATTCATCGCGAGGACTCCGTTGATCAGCCGCCCGATGGCGATTTGCCCCACATAGGGATCGTAATCGAGATTCGTCACCAGGAACTGGGGAACATGTTCGTCATCGGTGTCAGGACCGGGTATGGCGGAACAGATGGCGTCAAACAGGGGTTTAAGATCTTCCGATGGATCTCCCAGCTTCTGATGGGCGATGCCCCGTTTGGCGTTGGTATAGAGTATGGGAAACTCAATCTGCTGCTCGTTCGCATCGAGATCAATAAAAAGGTCGTATATCTCATCGATGACCTCATCGATCCGGGCATCGCCGCGGTCAATCTTGTTGATGACAACCACAATGGGCAGTTTTCTGGCAAGGGCCTTTTTAACGACGAATCGTGTCTGTGGAAGCGGTCCTTCGCTGGCATCGACCAGCAGAATGGCCCCATCGACCATATTCAGGCTCCGTTCGACCTCGCCGCCGAAATCCGCATGACCGGGCGTATCGACGATATTGATCTTGATCTTGTCGTACCATATGGCTGTATTCTTCGCCATGATGGTAATCCCCCGTTCTTTTTCGAGATCCATCGAGTCCATTACCCGTTCCACGATTTCCTGATGCTCCCGGAAGGTACCCGTCTGCCTGAGCATGGCATCGACTAGGGTTGTTTTGCCGTGATCAACGTGGGCAATAATGGCAATATTTCTTATGTTCTGCTTTCTCACGCGTGTTGCATCTCCTTTACAGTTGATACCGCAGTCTATGGGTTTGGTTCATGACCCCGCAAACAATCCTGCCATTCCATCCGCAATCGCTTCCAGGGGCACGGCATGGACATTCTCCGCCAGGGCATAGCGGCGTGTTCCCGGGTATACGACGGCGATCCGCTCCAGATTCAAATTTTCGAGGGCAATGCGCATCGAGGGCGTCAGCCGCGGCGCATCGATCCTCTTGCATTCCACGCCGAGCATCCGGCCACCCTTCACCATCACGAGGTCGATCTCCGCGCCGTTGTGTGTTCCCCAGAAATAAGCCTCATCGGGGTTCATGGTTTTGATGGTTTCTTCAATGACATAACCTTCCCAGGAAGAACCGCATTTCGGGTGACTGAAGAGTTCCTGGTCTGAGCGGATACCGAGCAACTGATGCAGAAGACCCGTGTCCCGTAAATAAATCTTCGGAGCCTTGACCTGCCGTTTTTTAAGATTGGCGTGCCAGGGCTGGAGCTGGCGAATCATGAATACACCCGTCAGGATATCCAGGTAGCGACGCACCGTCGGCTCGCTGACACTTAAGGAGCGGGCGGGTTCGACGGCGCTCCATATCTGCCCGTGGTAATGGGCTAGCATGGTCCAGAAACGAAGAAGCGTGATGGGCGGGGCCATAATGCCCCATTGAGGGAGATCCCGTTCCAGGAACGTTTGAATAAAGTTTTTACGCCAAGCCAGACTATCTGATTCTGTCTGTGCCAGATAAGAAGGTGGAAAACCGCCACGGAGCCAGTGGCTCTGTTGCATTGCCGTTCCCAATTCTGCCATGCTGAATCCGCTCATGGATACCGTCTCGATCCGGCCGGCCAGCGATTCTGACGCCTGACGAAGCAGGGTCTTCGATGCGCTTCCGAGGATCAGAAAGCGTGCAGACAAAGGCTGGCGATCAGCAAGAACGCGCAGGATGGGAAAAAGATCAGGCCGCCGCTGGACTTCATCGATGACGACGAGCCCCTGCAAAGCACCGAGCGCCGTCATGGGTTCTTCAAGCCGCACCAGGCTGGTGGGATCTTCCAGGTCGAAGTAGTTGGGCGATTCCGGTGCGACGAACTCGCGCGCGAGGGTTGTCTTACCGCACTGTCTTGGTCCAACAAGGGCAACCACCCTGCTTCGATCCAGAGATTCTTTAAGGCGCCGAATCAGTTCATTTCGTGGGATCATGGTGTATGGATACCACGAAAATCGAAATTGTCAATTTCTTTTTTCATGGTAAATTACCATTGAACTTGTCCAGGGAGGTCTCGATACGTAACATTTATTCAGATTACGCTATGTTTTCCTACGAAAAAGTGGACGTTTGCAATTATTCGGTTAATGATGCGAACTCATGCTTTAGACATGCATACCCCATGAATAGTACAAGTGTCTCAAAAATTCTCCTCATGTGGATCGGGACAAGGCGTCAATTAAACATTCATTTCACGGATTTTTGTTTGTGTTCCCTCAGTCAGGTAATCCCACAACCCGACCCGTTTCAGGGTATCGACGGTCGGTATCCCCGCGGCGTTCCAACCCCGTTCGTGATAATAGGCCTGGATCAGCTCCCGTAACCGGCCTTTTCTGTAGCTCATCAGGATTTCCCTTTTCTCCCCCGTTTCCATTTTCTGAACATCTTCGAGGGGCTTTCCCAATATTTTGCTTACCTCTGCATCGTGAAAATCCTTTTCAGCATCATACAGACCATCATCGGTCGGCCCTATTGCCCTGTCGGGAATCCAGTCATTTTCTCCCGTATCTTTGCCGAAGATCGTGGCGTTCATGACCCTCTGCAAGTTGATATCACGGTCCGTCTGCTCGTAAATCTTCTCCCAGGTGAGATTCGTCCCCAGCATACCGTTATAGAAGTCTGCATACATCTCCTGGGAAGCAGGGTTAATATACTTATCCGTATCTTTGACTTTTTCAGATTCAGGGTTGAATACGTCAACCCACGGGAGCTTGCAGAGACCAAGGTTATCATTTCCGAGTCTCACCCTCGGGTAGGTAATCAACGCTCGCGCCTTATCCTGCATGGTGGGAAATGCTCCCAGTAAATCTACCTTGATCAGCCATGCAGCAGCATGATGCGCCCCGATATCACTGGCCGCAGCATACGACGCCTGCATGCACAAAGACCTGTGGGTTCTGTAAAGAGAAAAAGGAAGACCTTTCGCCTGCATCGCAAATTTCATAAGTTCCTTCTGAGGATTTTCGAGGCCGGTTCTTTTAACATACCTGAGGGACACCCAATCCGCTAAGCTGAGCATACCTTTTCCCGCTTCCCGTGCGCATTCGGTTTCCCCGTTGGCAATCTGGTGAAGGAAATGCAATACGGCTTTATCATTCCCCCATTTTAGCTCTATTCCATCCGTATCCTCTTTCGACAGATAACCCCTCTGGAAACACTCCATCAGAAAGGCAATAATAACAGCAGCGGTTATGGTATCGATCCCGTAGTTGTCGCAGTGCCAGTTGGCTTCCATGATGGATTCGGCATTCCATACCCCTAAATTCGAACCGAAACCGACCGCTGTCTCATACTCGGGGCCATCGACCCAGACTTTCTTACCCTTTGGATCACCGACTGTTATAGTAACCCAGCCGCCCTTGGTGCACCGCAGAGAGCATCCGGGGAAACATCCATCCATTCCCTTGTGATCGAAGAGGTTCGCCGCGTAAAATTTCCCGCTGATCTGTTCCGCCCTCGGATCCGAACCATACTGGTAATTATTCACCGGCAGAGATTGGTAGTTCTCCTTATTCATAAAGCTGATCAGCCCCGCGCTTCCCTTGCGGTACATTTTCAATGACACCGGATCTACTTCCCTGACAACCTTAGAAAGCTTCAATCCCGCTTTTCTCGCTTTCTCCCAGTCGGCCGCCCCATACGGATTTTCGCCGCGTGGATATTCTGCAAGGACAATGATCGACCGTATTTTCTTATCAATCATCACCGAGCCAAGTCCCGTCCTTCCCGCCTGCTTCGTTCTGAAAAACCCCTTCAGGCCATCAGTTTCTTTCGTAGGATCATAATAATGGCTATTGATACATCCGTATGTTGTGTTGGCCGCACCTACGCCGGTCGTCACGAAAGCAATGTCCTTTTTTTCATATCCCGCTTTCGTAAATTTCTCAGCAATTAATTTCTCCAGGTCAAACACATGGTCGATCCGGGGCGCTTCGATCAGTTTTACCTCATTCTCGAAACCATCAATGACGACAAAGATGTCCTTTTCCGATTTTCCCGCGATCTCAATGATATCGAATCCGGCGTATTTCATGTGGGCCCCAAAATGCCCTCCAAAATTCGATACTCCTGGAATTCCTGTATGGGGTGACAGAGAGATTGCCATGCATTTGCTCGTACCGGGAAACTGAGGAATTCCTGCTAACGGACCGGGTGAAAATATCAGTGGATTTTCGGGAGCATAGGGGTTTGTGTTTGGAGTTATTCGTCTATGAAGAAGATATAAACCCAGCGCTCTGCCTCCAACAAAATAATCCCTCAGTTGTGGATCAAGGTCACTCGCATTTATCATACCTGTCCCGAGATCAATGGTAAGCATTGAATTGGCATATCCACGCATCAGTTTTGATTTGGTGTACTTCATTTAGTTCTCCTTACCGGTTACCGGGGGCTCTGGAAGAACTCATATTCATCTCCAGCACATAATAAACGCCCGTTTTTTAGAAGGGGCACTATAGGACAAAGGGAATTCCCTTGTCAACGTGAAAAATGAATTATGACGCCTTCGTAAAAGTCCCCTCCCTTTACGTCCGTCTTATTCCTCAGGTGAGTTTATCCTGAGCCTTTAGAAGGAAACGCGTTGCATCTGGAGCTTTTTTTACAACGTTATTTGTTTCTAATTCTATTCATAATTTGTTTATGAGATCATCAATTATCTTGACATTCTTGAAAATTCATGGTTGAGCCTCCCTTCATACTATCGTTATTTTGAGGGAATGCGCTTGAAGCGGATTCACAAACAGGACAGATATTGCCATGAATAATCAGTGGGTTTGGATCGATACATCCGTAAAAATGGATGAGGCAAAAGAAGACATCAGCAGCTCCTCCATTATCTGTGTTGATACGGAATATGATTCTTTCAGATATTTTCGGGAAGTGCTCTGTTTAGTCCAGATAGCGGCTGATAAAAAAACCTACCTTTTAGACCCTCTCAACGGTCTGGATTTTTCCTTTTTAGGAAAGATTTATGCTGATTCGGCAATCCTCAAGATCATGCACGCCGGTGATAACGATATTCGGATTCTGAAACGGGACTATGGGTTTGAATTTAAAAATATTTTTGATACACATCTGGCGGCAGCTATCCTGGGCTGTCACTTTCTTTCTCTCTCGGCGCTGATCGGCCAGTATCTGGGCATTGAACTGAAAAAAGATAAAAAGATGCAACGTTCGAAGTGGGAAACCCGACCCCTGACAGAAGAACAAATACATTATGCCGTCCAGGATACAGCATTTCTGAAAGCACTGTACAACAGACTCGATCACGAAATCCAGCGGAGGGGTTTCAAAAGAAAGGCGGTAAAGGCCTTTGATACTATCGCCGCTGTAACCTGGAACGAGAAGCTGCTCAATCCCCTGGGGTATAAGAATATTAAAGGGTATCACTCCCTCACGGAACACCAGAAGCACTATCTAATGAATCTCAACTGCTGGCGTTTTCAAAAGGCAAAAGAGACAAACAGGGCGCGTTTCAGGATACTGTCAGATCAGACTCTGGTTGACTTGGCGAAAACCGAGGCATCCTCCATTGAAATGCTGAAGGAGACAGGTATACTTTCCCCTGAAAAGATAAGCCTCTATGGCCCGGAAATTATTGAGACGGTAAGTGACAATAAGTGAAGCGGACCGCCCTCAGGGCGGGGCTCGCGAGATGCGGCTTCCGGTCATGAGGAGTTATCTATTCAAGATGAATGGGGTTCACAGCACGGATGATTATCACTATTTAGCCCGCGGATAGGTGTGCACCCATTTCCCCCGCTTCAGTTTGTGACGGAAGTTTGTCGTTTCATCCTCAATGATCTTATGCAGATACCCGATGTGCCGGTCAATCGTCTCCATATAGAGATTGCAGTCAATTGCAAACCGCTCCTTGAAATGGTACTGCGCATAACTAAACGAGTTTAAATATGATTCAGCAAGCCGCTTCTTCGTAAATTCATAAAAATCAACCGTTTTTCGCACAAGGTCGAATTCGGTATTGAAGCCTTCAATGCCCGCTTCCTTAAATTCGTAATATAAAAATATCAACTTCTCCAGGTATGCCCTGTCAGACATCTGGCCTAAAAGATCGGCGGCGCCGAGAATACAGCCTGCAAGCTTCTCTTCCGGGGAAGAGAATGGGATGGTTTCGATCCTGACCATCAGGCCTGTGCACCGTATCAGATTGGCAATTATATTAACGTCATCCGGGGTGAACTTGAACGCCTCATGGTTTTTTCTCAAGAATTGTACGCTTCGCTCCACATGAAATGTGGTGTACTTCGCACCCGTGCCCTCATGGTCCGAGTCTTCCTGAATATACCCTGCGTCATGCAACAGTGTTGCGTTGAGCAAATTTACCGCAAGATGTACCGGAAAATGCGAGGTTTCGATATTGTGTCCGTCAACCAACCGGACGGCGGCGAGCATCGCATCTAAGGTATGTGAAAGGTTATGGTACTCGGTATTGCAGGCCTTATAGCCGGGGAATTTCCCCTCATGGAGGGTTTTTACAAGTCTATAACTTCTATTAATTGCACTGAAATATCTCGCTGGGTAGTGATACGAAAAAATCTTCTTTACCTCCGCCACAATTGCTTTGTGCGTGGAGGTATCAATGAGATGAGATAATTGTATGGGTTCATTATAGGCCATGGATCAGCTTCCGCCTTAATGATATAATGCTGCTCATTCTCTTTAAATACTCACACTTTTCCAGTACATTAAATATACTCGAATGAAGAATGTATGTCAAAGGGAAAGCAGCATGAACACTCGGGTTTTAAAATCAAGGTTCATTTGTCACTTATTGAATAAAAGGATTTTAAATTTTTGCAGGAAATTACAAAGCCTGTTATAATTAAAGCCTTATAAAGGTTTAAAAGCTGTATTGATATATTTCCGTAAGTGGGATTAAGAAGGAGAGGGGGGATAAAAAAAGACTAAATGAAGTAAGTGACAGAGTACAGATATAGGAAATCTCTATTAGTGAAAAAATTCGCTGCACAGAAGGAGGTAACGATGAAAAGGAGAAATATAGTCAGGACACTGTTGATTTCAGCGTGTGTTTTCGTGTTCGTCGGAATGTTCTTGAGTACCAGCGCCCTGGCCCAGGCAGAAGGGAAAAAACAAAAGGCATCTCCCTATACCATTCAACTTCAAGTCAAAGAGGGAGCGGGCAGCTACCTCGTTGACTCAAAGGGAATGAGCATCTACTACTTTAAGAAGGATATGCCAAGCATAAGTGCATGTATCAATGAATGCCTGACGAAATGGCCGGTGTTTTACACGGAAAAGATTGTCGTGAAAAAGCCACTGAAGAAAAAGGATTTCGGAGTTATCACGAGAGATGACGGGCAGAAGCAGACAACATATAAGGGGTGGCGACTCTACTATTTCTTCAAGGATGCAAAGCCGGGAGACATGAATGGTGAGGGAGTAAATAACGTCTGGTATGTAATCTACCCGGATAAATTTACACCATAACCCCCGTAACCATTGAAGTGATTATGAGGGGAGGCCCATTAGAAATGACTCCCCTTTTTTATTCCAGGTATTATTCCCGTAACAAGCCTGTCACCGTAAGAGCGGGGATACTGGGAAGAACGAGGAAAAGAAGCAATCCAAACCGTATAAACTAAAGAAAAGGCATCCTCTCCGGCGGTCGCCTTTCCGGCACATATGCGTGCGGAGTTTTATCTTCGTTCCATTTTTGTGAAACATAAAGATTGCAATAGCAGCTTCCGTATTTGTTTACGTCGGCGGACCGATACGCACAGGGACAGACAATGTCTTTGTCACGCTCTCGATCCCCTGACGCCAGACGGCAAGGACAGGACATGTAGCCGTAACGCTCTTTGTTGATCAGGAGATCTCTGAGGATATCGAGCACCTTCTCCCTGTCCCTGTTAAAAAAATAGCCTCTTGGCTCCTGAATTTTCCGCAACATCTCATAAAGCTGATCGGCTTCCATTATAACCCTAAAGCCTCCTTAATTGCCGTTTCATCAAACCCCACAATGACTTTATCACCGATGATAATCGTGGGGAATGAACATCGTGGATTAAACTTTCTGACATCAGCCATAACGGCGGCCTTTTCCTCACCGCTCAGCAAATCGACGTCCGTAAATTCGTATTTCACGTTACAATCATTCATAAATCTCTTGGTTGCTTTACAGTGGCTGCACGTACTGAGTGTATACATTTTAACGGGCGGCTGCATAGAGGATCTCCTTTCTCTTTTCCTGGTTACTGTATATTCAATGTCCCCCCTCTTTTCTAAAGAGGGGTTGGGGGAGATTTTACGGCATGCACTTAAAATCCCCCTGAATCCCCCTTTACAAAGGGGGACTTGAAAGTTATCTGTCCGGGTTCATGATACAACCATGGAGACAGCCTCAACGGGGCATTCCCTGGCGCAAAATCCGCATCCGATGCAGGTTTTCTCATTTTCCATATAAGGATACCCGTGAGGATCGTCGGGGCTCGCTGCATCAGACAGGCCGAGACAATGAACCGGACAGGCGTCGATGCAGATCCTGCAGGACATGCAGGTCTTTTTATCAAACCGCGGTTTCTCCCACTCGGATTTCTTAACCATTTTACACAAAATACCAAAGGGGTCATTTACGGCTTCCACCGGACAAACCCGCCCGCAGGCGCCGCATTCAATACACAGATTACGGGCAATGACATGAAGTGTATTTTTGTCTCCCTTTATTGCATCAACCGGGCACAATCTCCTGCATGCGCCGCAGCCGTTGCACGTTTCCATGATTCTATACGACATGTTCATCACCACGGAGTCCCAGCTTTGCCATACTCTCCTCAGTCGGCCTGCCTGTCCGAGGCTCCCACCCGAATTGCCGATAATAATCGCTTATCATCTTTTCCATGTCCATGGTTCTTCCCCGGTTCGCCCCTTCCGCCTGTGAAGGTTTCCCGATGACCCTGGCATTTAGTCTGAACGTCCTTGGATCTATCCCGTGCCTGATATTGAAGGCCCGCTTCAGTGTCTGGACGCGCTCCCCGATTTCCAGGTATTGCTCAGGCGTTTTGTTCCATCCCGTTGCTGCATTTAACCAGGAGAATGTCGGTATTCTTTTTGCGCCCAGAAAGACGCCAAACATGCAAAGACCGGCGCCGTTGACAACATTCATAAACTTGCTGCACGCAGCCGCCATCACGGCCTTATCTTCATCCGCACTGTACTTGCGTCCTTTGAAATAGAGAGGCTTCACGCGAGGCAGAGCGCTTACCACCTTCCAGAGCTGGAACATCTCGTAATACATCTGCGCCCCCACATTATGTCTGCCCGGCGCCGCTTCGACAGAATAGTGCACGTTATAACCGGGATCGTTTCTGCCGTCGTGCATGGGGAGTTCCTGGCCGCCTGCATGCATGGAAAACGCTTCGGCATTTTTACCGATTTTTCGGGCGGCAACCTTCGAGCCATCAGCCAGAAGATCACCGATACCTTCGCGCCTGACCATCTTTTCAATAAGGGCAACAATGGCGTCCGAATTCCCCCAGGTGAGTTCGAGCCCATCCGTTTCCTTTTTCGTAAGGATGCCCGCTTCATAGCACTCGATGGCGAAGGCCACTGTGCTGCCCGTAGAGATCGTATCCATGCCGGCCCGGTTCAACACCTCACAAAGGTGGAAGATGCTGTCCAGATCAGCATTCATGCACAGCCCGCCTAAAGCAAGGACAGATTCATACTCCGGCTTGTGCGTCTCGCCATATTTTCCCTTTGTTGAACATATGCCGCCGCACCCTAATGGACAGGCATAGCAGTGATACTTAACCTTTTCATAGTGTCTGATCGCATCGGGGTTTACGGACAAGGACTGTTTGATTCCCCAGTCTACATTACTCCCCTTCCAGTTCTTGATCGGGGAATCCCCCATCTCCGCGGACATCTGGTTCATGCTCCCCGTGCCCCACTTTTTCAGCAAAATCTTGTAAAGCAATCCTTCCATGGCCATCTGCGTGGGGAGCAAACGCATGAGGGTACCCACGTAGGCCGCCAATGGCCCGGGAAAGAGGGGAGGCTGAAACTGGACCCACCGGTTGCACATCTGACTCAATCTTTTTATTTCCGCCCTGTTATGGACATCGATACGTTTTTTACCGTCAAGTACAACTGCTTTCAGCCTCTTGACACCCATGACGGCGCCGAGTCCTGACCGTGCCGCCATTCTGCCCCTGTCATTGCATATGCCGGAAATAAGAGAAAGCTTCTCCCCGGCGGGACCGATGACGGCAACCCGCGAATGGCCTCCTGTTTCGGCAATCAGCATCTCTTCCGATTCCACAGAATCTCTTCCCCAGAGGTGAGACGCATCGAGAAGTTCAGCTCTGCCGTTTTTTACATAAAGATAGACAGGGCTTTTACTGATTCCCGTGAAAAATATGCCGTCATAGCCGCAGCGCTTGATTGCCGGGGAAAAACTGCCGCCACAGTTTGCCTCTCCCCATCCGCCGGTCAGGGGGGATTTCCCTACCACCATCCATCTGCCGGCGAAGAGACTTCCCGTTCCGGTCAACAGTCCGGATATAAAACCCAGAATATTATCTGGGCCTAAGGGATCAGCCCCTGTCGGAATCCTGTTATAGAGAATATACGCGGCCAATCCCATCCCGGATAGATATTGCTCATAAACATCGTCAGAAATGATCTCCTCACGGATATCTCGTATGGAGAGATCAACCATTAAAATTTTACCCATGTAACCGAATTTCATTTTGATATACCCATAAACAGGAAATGCTGTTCCTGTTATTTCTCCTATTTTTCAAGAGGTTAGCATGCCTATTGTGATTGTTTTAAATAGTTTGCCCTCCTCTCCAGGAAGTCCCTGTATATCCGGTAGTGCTCTGTCTCTTCGTACTGCACCTGTTTTATCGGGCTGTAATCGAAACTATAGATTGCTGCATGAGGACATGCCAGAAGTATTGGAGAGTGGGTTGCAATAATAAATTGGGCACGACCTGCACCGCTCGTCATTAATAATTCGAGTAACGCAATCTGGCTCCGCGGCGATAGAGCTGTTTCCGGTTCGTCCAACAGATAGAGCCCTTTAATCTGATAGCGGGATCTGAAAAAAGACATGAGAGATTCGCCATGAGATTGGGTCATCAATGATCTACCGCCAAAATAGGTAAGCTGACCGGGATCTGCTACTGCCCATTCGTCCAGGATCTGTGTAAAGTGATGGAAAATGTCTGAGCCAAAGAAAGATCCCGGAACCTTGCCGTCTGTCCATTCAATTGTAAGGTAATCGCTGAACTTATTTTCATATGGGTTATGATTGAAACGGCTTCTTTCGGATTCCCGCCATATGTGAATTCCACATACATGAGATATCGCCTGTAATAAGGTTGATTTGCCCGAACCGTTTTCACCGACGAATAATGTAACAGGAGTATTAAAGGCTATGCTTTTTGTTTGTTGAAAAACAGGTACGTTAAAAGGATAATGATCCTTTGTCGGGTATTTTGACGGATGAAGGGTCACACTCTTCAGATGCATGGCTTTACCTTTAACGTTACAGTAATATTGCTTCAGTCAATTTCCCGATTCTATCCATAGAAGATATCCAACTCCTCTTCGGAGGTCGCAGCATCAATTCGTAGCTTGATAAGAATATCTCCGGTTTCAACAGCCTGACCGGGGACAACATGGATCTTTTCTATCCGCCCGTCACCGGGAGATGCAACGAAGATCTCCATCTTCATGGATTCTATGCTCACGAGATCCTGACCTCGATAGATACGGTCGCCCTTCTTTACCAGGATAGCGACAACCATTCCCGGCATGGGGCAGCGAACAACATCCTCAGGAAGTACCTTTTTCGGCTTCGGCATGTGGTGAAAAAGTTTCCATTCCAGGGGACTATAGATTCCTAAAACACGAGTTGTGCCACGGTAGGCTACCCATATGTTATTTTCTTTATATTTAGTATGGAAGAATTGGGTTTTCCCATCGATCCTGAGTTTAATCCTACGCCGGAAAAACTCAAATTCAGGAGTGACAACCTGGTATTTACGTCCATCTACCATTACGGTCCAGCTGCGAGGCGCCGGATTCATCTGAAGGCGCAATTCAAAAAAAACATCCTCTCCTTTCACCATATAAGAGACCTGGTTTTTTGACTGATGTGGAGCGCCCACTTTCGCCATCATCGGTTTCAGGGATTCATGGACGAGAGATTGCCGATTGTGGAAGATGATTGTTGCAGCTATTGCCATGAAGTGAAGCCACTCTTCGGGAGGAGGCAGCTTCATTTGGCCATGATCAAAGTGCTCATCAATGAAATCCGTCGAGAGGTCGCCTGCGATAAATGATGGGTGATTCAGTACGGCATTCACAAAATCAACATTCGTGATCAATCCCTCGATGTGATATGCATTCAGCGCCTGGACGAGCGATTCAATCGCCTCCTTCCTTGTTTCACCCCATCCGATTACCTTGGCCAGCAGTGAATCGTAATGAGTGCTGACAAAACTTCCGGCCTCTATGCTGCTGTCAATTCGGACGTTTCTTATTCGAGCTGTCGCGTAACGCGTTATCATGCCGGTGACAGGCAGAAAATTCCGGGAAGGGTCCTCCGCGCAGATCCGCGCTTCGATAGCCCATCCGATTCTGATGACATCTTTTTGACGGAAGGGAAGCTTCTCTCCCGCAGCGACTCGGAGCTGGAGTTCCACAAGATCCAGTCGAGTGACCATTTCGGTCACGGGGTGTTCCACCTGAAGGCGCGTATTCATTTCCAGGAAATAGACGCTCTTGTCCAAATCGTCCAGAATAAATTCAACAGTTCCCGCGTTCGTATAACCTGCCTCCCGGGCAAGATTGCACGCCATCTCTCCCATGCGCTCGCGCAGGGCGTCATCTACAGCCGTCGAAGGGCTCTCCTCAATGATTTTTTGATACCGCCTCTGGATGGAGCATTCTCTCTCCCCCAGATGAATGACATTACAATAGTTATCGGCGATGATCTGTATTTCAATATGACGTATCCTCTTAATGAAGCGCTCCATAAAAAAGTCGTCGTTTCCAAAGGCTTTTCGTGCCTCGTTCTGACAGGCGTCCACTGCAGGGCGCAAATCCGCTTTGCTTTCCACCACCCGTATCCCTCTTCCTCCTCCGGCGCGCGCCGGCCTCAACATCAAAGGGAATCCGATCTGCTGTGCTATCGTTACCGCCTCTGTGAATGAGGAAAGACATCCCTTGGGTCCGGACTTGATGGGGATACCCAGCTTTTCGGCAAACGTCTTGGCGGTCATTTTATCACCCAGTGTCGCGATGGCTGATGCAGTAGGACCGATAAATACGAGGCCTGCTTTGGTGACCATATCAACAAATTCCGCATTCTCCGACAGAAAACCGTATCCGGGATGGATGGCCTGACAGCCGTGGGAAAGGGCGGCGTCAATAATTTTTTCCTTTGCCAGATACGATTCCTCCGGCCGGGAGCCTCCCAGGAAGGCGGCTTCATCGGCTTCTCTGACGTGGAGAGAACGGGAGCCAACCTGTGAATACACCGCCACCGTTTTGATGTTCATCCGTTTGCAGGTCCTGGCAATGCGTACCGCTATTTCGCCTCTATTCGCGATGAGAATTTTCTTAAACATCGTACCTCCTTAAAGAGGAATATTTCCATGGAGTCGTTCCGGCCTCTCTCTTTTTTTCCCCTCGAGGAACTGGAGAGACCGGATTATCCGGTATCGAGTGTCTCTCGGAAAAATGACATCATCGATGTATCCCCTCTTTGCGGCCAGGAAGGGATTAACGTATGTTTTCCGATATTCTTCCGTTCGCGCAGTGAGGGCCGCCGCCGGATCGGGTGAGGATTGGATCTCTTTCCGGAAAATCACCTCCGCAGCGCCTTTCGGGCCCATCACGGCAATCTCCGCCGTAGGCCAGGCGTAATTGATGTCACAGCCGATCTGTTTGGAGTTCATGACAATGTAGGCGCCTCCATAGGCTTTGCGGACGATGACGGTGATACGCGGCACAGTGGCTTCAATAAAGGCATAGAGAAGCTTGGCGCCGTGGCGGATGATTCCTCCCTGCTCTTGTTCCGGCCCCGGCATAAAACCGGGTACATCCACAAGGCATATCAAAGGAATGTTAAAGACATCGCAGAACCGGACGAATCGCGCCGCCTTGTTTGATGCGTTGTTATCCAGCACCCCCGCCAGGACGGAGGGCTGATTTGCCACAAGCCCGATTGTCTGACCTCCCATGCGTCCGAATCCGCAAATGATATTCTTCGCATACTGAGACTGAACTTCTAAAAACTCTGCCCCGTCAAGGATACTGTTAATGCACACCTTCATATCATAACTCTGGTTGGGATTTTCAGGCACAAGATAATCCAGTGCCGGGTCTGTCCGTCCCGCCGGATCGCTGAGGTCGAGAATCGGCGACCTCTGTTTATTATTGGAAGGGAGATAGTTGATCAATCGCCTCACTTCCCGCAGGCACATGATGTCGTTGGGCAGCACAAAATGAGCAAGTCCGCTCTTTTCTCCGTGAACCCTTGCGCCTCCAAGATCTTCATGAGAAATAGCCATATGGGTAACGGTTTCCACGACGTTTGGACCTGTCACGTACATGTATGACGTATCCTCGACCATGAAGATGAAATCGGTGAGGGCCGGGCTGTATACGGCGCCACCCGCACAGGGCCCCATGATGCAGGATATCTGTGGAATGATGCCGCTGGCCAGCGCGTTTCTCTTAAAAATATCCCCGTAGGAAGCCAGGGCATCCACTCCTTCCTGAATTCGCGCGCCGCCGGAGTCGTTAAGCCCAATGATGGGAGCCCCCACCCGCACGGCGTGATCCATTACCTTGCTGATTTTCTGGGAGTGTGCTTCACCCAATGACCCGCCGCGGACGGTAAAATCCTGGCTGAACATGAATACTTCCCGGCCGTCGATCGTGCCATGTCCCGTCACGACACCGTCCCCGGGATACGTCTGTTCCTTCCCGAAGGCGCCTCCCCTCCCCGTTTTCAGGAGGTCAAATTCCTCAAATGACCCCTCATCCAGGAGCAGTTCTATGCGTTCCCGCGCAGTCAGCTTCCCCCTGCGGTGCTGATCTTCGATCAGCTTGACGCCTCCCCCCTTCAGGGTCTCATTTCTCATTATTTCCAGCGATTCTAAGGTTCGTTGCGTGGCTTGTGCCGATTCGGGCTGCGCCGAGAATGGTTTCTGCTTTTTCTTTCGGGTATTCTTTTGCGTTTGTTCTTCTTTCATTGTGAATACTCCCAATTATAATGCTTTAATTTCAATGGGTTTGATTCCAAAAATCTTTTTCAGGTGCTATTTCTATGCTCTGAGTGGAAATATTGTTTTTTTTAAAATCCCGAACAGCAAGAGTATTAAATGTGACAATGCAAGGCCTGACATTGAAAGTTTCTGTTATTCTTAATTTATTGATCTATTCCGCAATTTTTTTCAATCATTCTTTTAATGTCTAAATACTCGATCAATTTCAAAAACTCAGTAGAATCGAGATAATATTTTTTGTATCGATTACCAAATTTGCCAAGCATAAAATCTGATATAAAATCTCTTAAATCTTTTCTTATTAAGTCATTATCTTTATTATATGTCTCCGAAACATCACTTATCTTGCCGACACAATCAATAATTTGTTTTCCGAAATCTTTTCTTATTTTCTTTGATCGACTGAACCACAAAGCCGCTTTAATAATACCACCATCAGCATAAAATTCAATCCATCCTATTATGCGGTTATAGTTCCAATATATACATTGAGGATTAATAGATGGTAGATTATTTCTAAGCTGCTTTTCTATTTGTCCATTACGATCTAATCCTATCCTTTTGATACTTGCACTTCGTCGCTCAACTGATTTGCTACGCTTATTTGTTAAATATTCATAATATTTATCTGATGATTCGCGATAAATGGGTATTTTGAATAGTATTTTGCTTCTTGATAAAGGCATTTTTTGATACTCAAAATTTATCAATCACGAATTTAGAAAGCCTAAAAATCATACTTATGCCTCACCCATATGGTTTACGGTAAGGCCATGAGCGTTTATGGTAGTCCCACCATTCCAGAGTAATAGGTAATAGGATCAGACTTGATACTTGATATTAATTTTCAAATTTAAAGCCTGACCCCATTATGCCTTCTTTTTAATTCGTTCGTTGCTATATTCGTTCATGCTTCTTTTTAAAACTAACCCCCATTTCTTAACAGTGCGATTATAGAAAATTATTTTTCTACGCTTCAGCCCTTGCTCTGCGTTGCGAGCTAAGTGATCCCATTCAGGATGTCCTGACTTGTCATTGACGTGTGGACAAGGTATCAAATCATTACAAAAATCAGGAAATTCCTCTCTTAAAGCTCGTGCAATATCCTTATGCGAAAGCGGGCCATTCCTTAAAATGATTGGTATTCCTCTAAGAAACACTTTATATGGGGTAGACATGAAAACGCTCCTTAAATATTCACGCTTTTTTAGCCGTCGTTACTTTTCTCAAATTATTCCAAGAACTTTTCTGTTCACTTATTTCTGCAGGCAATTCCTTTTTCATAACTTCTTGAATAATTGACAATATTTTTATATTCCTTTGAACGCTCTTGATGGTGCTTATCCGAAAGATCACAACTTCTTACCAGGTAATTCCTTTTAACCTTAATCCCCTTTGACAATCTACATGTCCTAACCTTGCACAAATTTTATAGTCACTAATTGCTCGCTCCATATCGCCTCGATTATAATGAGTATCACCACGAACGACATAGGCCCATGCATTTCTTGGGTCAATTTCTATAGCCTTGTTTGCATCATCAATAGCCTGCTGGTAATTACCTAACAGGCTGTACGTAGCACCACGCTTGGCATAGCTCATCGAAATTCTTGGGACGAGTTCTACAGCTTTGTTGAAATTCTCAAGAGCCTGCTTATAATTACCTAACTTGCCATATATATCGCCACGAGTATCATAGGCCAACGAATTTCTTGGGTCCAGTTCTATAGCCTTGTTTGAATCCTCGATAGCCTGCTGGTAATTGCCTAACTTGCCATATGCTGCACCACGATTAGCATAGGCCAGTGAATTGCTTGGTTCCAGTTCTATAGCCTTGTTTGAATCCTCGATAGCCTGCTGGTAATTGTCTAACTCGCTATAAGCACTACCACGAGCTACATAAGCTCCTGCCATTCTTGGGTCAAGTTCAATAGCCTTATTGGAATCCTCAAGAGCCTTTTGGTAATTGCCTAAAATGTAATAGTTGAATCCACGAATGACATAGGCTAACGCATCTTTGGGATCCAATTGAATAGCTTTTGTGTCTGCAGATACAGCCCCTTGATAATCTCCTGCATTTGACAATGACTGTCCTTTGCGAAGCCAGTCTATGGCACTTAATTCTTTTATTGCTTCATCATATCGTGCAATTTTTATCTGATCTTTTTTCGCTAATTCAAGTTCCTTTCTTAATTTTTCAACTTCCCTTAGCGCAGCTTCTGCCCTCTTGTTTGCATTCTCAAGTTCTTTACTTTTCTGTCTATCTTTACGAAGCGAATCAACGGCTTTAACAACTTCATCAGGGTCGGCTTTGATCTCTGCCTGAATCCAATATCTTTCACCATTCCACTTTTCTTTAATAACCTGTGTCTGAACTATGCCGGCTGTCAGGGCAGTTATCTGATCCTTTGTCAACTTGAAGTTTACGATTTCTGTGTAGCTTTCAAGGTAGGTTCCCAATTCATCTAAAAGAAGTCTTTTAACTTGCTCCAAAGAAATTGCCCTGCAGGATACTTTACTGTCCACCTCGCTCGCCTGGTAGGTATATTCCTTAACAAACGTTTTTAATTCGGCAAGGGCGGAGGAAAAAGATGTAAAGAGGAGTAAGATAATAAATAAAGGTATGGTTTTTTTCATAATACGCTCCCTCAAGAACAAAACCCCGCTCTCTTGTTGAGAAACGGGGTTTCTGTAATCAGTACATGGCATTCCTCAGAAAGGGTTAAAAGAGTTTCAGGATTTTAATAAATGGTTTTATGTCCACGGAATTCCCAAACGAATTCAGACATAGAGAGTTTCTATATGGTTCTATCCAACCAGTAACGTGGTTCACGATGCAGATGGGCCACAGCTAAAATGATGATTATGTCGGAATCAATTCCGTAAATGATTCCATAGGGAAAGCGTTTTACCAGACATCGGCGAATTCCAGGCCCAAGTTCCATACCGGAGAGAGGCCATGTTGCTACACGCCGGATCACCTGATCCACTTCATCAAGGAATTCCGTGCCAAGGCCATAACTCTGGCTATCATACCAGGCAACAGCATCATCCAATTCCCGCTCAGCAAGCTCCAGAAAGCGGATTTTCATCGACCGCGATACCTTTCCATCACTTCACTGTAGGGAATGGATTTTAATCGCCCCTCTTTATAAGCTGCCCACCTTTTCGCAGCCTCCACTGCCCATATCTTATCCAATTCGGGATCCGGCTTATCTAACTGTGTCAGGATGAGATCAACAAGCTTCAGCTTTTCAGTGTCGGGCAGTTCTTGAATCTTTGTAACCAATTCTTCAGGAACTGTTGACATTGCGTACTCCTCTTTTGATGAATTTTTTTTATAATATGATTAATTGGAAAAAGTATCAAGAACATATCTTGGACTGTGTTGACACCATGAAAATATGCAGATTATAATGTCTTATTACCTGCTATTGATCCTTTTAGTCAGGTTTGTGTTGAGGGGCGTACCTTCCCAGGCCGCTTCCAGGACCATGAAGAAATCATTATAATCCAGATCCTCAGGATTGTAAAATAGTGAACCGTCGCTGAGGGCAGTTTTCGCAATGTCCGGCAGTTTTTCTCTCGGAACCATTTGCTTCCCTTCTTTATCCAATACTTCCTTGAAGAAGCGCGCATGCCTGCCGCCGGTTGCGTCATGCAGGTCTTGATTCATCCGGCGGATAAGGGCGATAACTGCATCTGTTCTCTGGTCCTTCGAGGTTGCAGCATAGACGTTTGTTCCGGCCAGGGGCAACAGCAGCTCCGCCGTGAGATGACCATTTTTGTGCATATTGTACTCCAGGCCATAGGGGAGGAGAATTGCCATAGCAACCCCGTGAGGAACAGAACAGACGGAACCGACCGAATGCCCCAGGGTGTGCACCATTCCCACCATGGAGTTTGAGAAGGCAATACCGGCGAGTGTCGCGGCATTGGCCATGGACAGACGGCCATTTCTATCACCGGGGTTATTCACGACATTAACGAGATTTTCACTGATCAGAGTGATCGCTGCAATAGCATGGGCGTCGCTCAATGGATTTTTCGCAAGGCACGTGTACGCTTCCACAGCATGCGAAAGGGCATCCATGCCTGTAGCCGCCGAAATGGCAGGCGGAAGTGTCAGTGTCATTCGGGAATCTACAATAGAAACATCCGGCAAGAGAAAATAGCTGACGAAGAGCATCTTCAGATGTTTCTCATGATCTTTAATAACAGCCGCCATGGTTACTTCAGAACCCGTTCCTGCCGTAGTCGGAATGGCGATAAGCGGCTTTAATGCCCGTTTAAGAACATGGCCGCCGCTGAACTTCATCAGATCATCCGCCTTTTCAGAAACGACGATATTAATTCCTTTGGCCGTATCCATAACGGACCCGCCACCGACGGCAATAAGAGAATCACAGCCTTTTTCACGATATTCCTGTGCAAGACGGTTTACAACCCGCAGATCGGAATCCGGTGGCACATCATCTGCTATAGCCCCGATGGTTACACCGTCTTTTATGGCATTCGTTACGATATCAATCAATCCGGCGCCGGCAACACCTTTATCTGTTACGATCATCGGTTTTCCTGCATTCAGATGAGACAGGGCGCCGGGAATCTTTTCCAGCGCGTTATGGCCGGCAATGATTTTCACGCGACAGCAGAATTCGTAGTATCCGGGTAAGTCCATTATCTCCCTTCCCATGCCTGTTCTAAAACCATTACGTAATCGTCTTCACTAAATCCTTTTGATCCATTGTCGACAGCCTTTTGGGCTATATCTCTCAATATTTCTTTCGGAACTTTTCCGTCTTTCAACGTCCTGAAAATGGCGCCGCCGCCGGCATCAAAAAGCTCCTTCTGAAAATCGTTCAGGATACCGATAGCTTGTTGAGCCTTCATGGTTTCCGCTGTATCTGCATACATATCGAACCCTGCCAGCGGCAGCAGGAGATCGGCAATGGAATACCCACTC